>NZ_JAUSCG010000078.1 GCF_030651615.1 Methanocalculus sp. | reverse complement strand
GAAGCTGTTCTTGCCTTCTCAGAGAAGATTGATGCCCCGATCCTCACCACATACCGGGCAAAAGGCATCCTCCCGGAAGATCATCCGCGTGTGATCAGCGTGCTTGGATCGGTCGGCTCTCCACAGGCCCGCACCCTCGTTGAACAATCCGATCTGATCGTCACCTTCGGTGTCGGATTTTCGAAGTTTACGAACGTTCCGACAGACACACCGATCATACAGGTCGATACGAACCCGGTAAAGCTCGGCATCGGGAGGGAGACGATCCCGCTCTGGGGCACCTGTTCGGAGACGATCCCCCTCCTCACCGGCATGGCAACAAAAAAGACCCGGCCCGGTCTCAAAGAAGAGATTGCAGGGATGAAGAAGGCCTGGTTCGATCAGCTGGACCGCGAGGCTGATCCTGATGCAGAACCGATCCGCCCCCCGTTCATCATGAAGGTCCTCTCTGATACTTTGCCTGAAGATGCCGTCATCTGCCTTGATGTCGGCGAGAACCAGTGGTGGTTTGGGAGAAACTTCCGGATGAAGCGGCAGCGGTTTACCATGTCCGGGTATCTCGGGACGATGGGATTTGGATTTCCTGCAGCGATCGCGGCAAAACTTGCCTACCCTGATAAACAGGTCGTCTGCATCACCGGTGACGGCGGCTTCTCGCAGGCGATGGCAGACTTTGTCACTGCTGTGAAGTACGACCTTCCGATGGTCGTCATCATCATGAATAACCGGCAGCTCGGGATGATCCAGGTCGAGCAGCTGATGGAGCACTATGAAAACTTCGGAACCGACCTGTATAACCCTGACTTTGCAGCATATGCAGAGGCCTGCGGGGGTGCCGGGATCCGGGTGGAGCAACCGGGTGATCTCAAGGGAGCGGTTACACAAGCGGTATCTATGAATCGGCCGGTGATTGTGGATCTGATCTGTGATGCACGGAGGTTTGTGTGATATCCCCTCACTCCAGATACGAGAAGATCGGTTCCATCTCCTGATATCCAATCAGCTGCCCGGCTGATCTCCTCTGGTGCTGATCCCCTCCATAGACAACAAACGATCGATCAGGGGTGTTGCCGGAGAGTCCGTTCCAGTACGCGATCTCTTTGAAGAAGTCGCTACTGGCAGTTCTGCCAGATTTTATCTCAACAGGAATGAGATCTGATCCTGCATATTCAATGATGCAGTCGATCTCATGCCCGAGTTTATCCCTCCAGAAGTAGAGGTTGGATTCTTTACCGGCGTTATACCTGATCTTGAGAAACTCGGTGAGAATGAGTGATTCAAAGAGTCCTCCTTTGAGTGGGTGATACCCAAGATCGTCGGCATTTTGTATTCCGGAGAGATGTGCTGCAAGTCCCGGGTCGGTGAAGTACAGTTTGGGCATCTTGACAAGCCGCTTGTTGAAGTTTTTATGGTGAGGTCTGATCAGGACGATTAAAAGTGATGTCTCAAGAAGAGATAGCCACTCCTTCGCTGTGTTATGGGTGATACCACAGTCATTGGCCAGGGATGAGTAATTGATGATCTGACCTGATCGATGGGCGCACATCTTCATAAATATCTGGAATGTCGAGAGATTCTGCACCTGCTTCAGCTGACGAAGATCACGCTCAATGTATGTCTGAATGTATGATGAGTAGAAATCGGATGGGTGAATGGGGCTGCTGTAGGTGCGAGGGTAAAGACCTCCATAGAGGATCTCCTCATATGTATCCGGCATAACTCCGGCACGGGCAATCTCCCTCATCGAGAGGGGGAGGAGTTTGATTATTCCGACACGTCCGGCGAGTGACTGGGATATCTGCTCCATCATCAGGAAGTTCTGTGATCCGGTGAGGATGAACTTTCCGGGCTTTGTCTGCCTGTCCAGAATACCCTGAAGGTACGAAAAAAGCTGTGGAACCCTCTGAACCTCATCAAAGACTGCTCCGCTCTCTTCAAACTGTGCAAGAAAGCTGCGTGGATCCTCCTCTGCGAATGCACGCGTATCGGGATCTTCCAGTAATATGTAGGGGATATGTGGGAATACTGATCGAACAAGCGTTGTCTTCCCTGACTGACGTGGGCCGATGACCGAAACGGCAGGAAATCCAAGGGCAAGTGATCGAAGTTTCTCCTCTGCATCACGTTTGATCATAGGGATTCTCGCCTGAGTGGACATATTGTAAATGCTATTGACAATTTGTCCATATATGCTTTTCCAGGCAACAGTCTTGATATGCCCGTTTATGTCATTTTGTGGCTATCCTCTGAATCGGAGGCATTTAATTGTATTCCAACTCGATGATCTGTATATCTGGAATTGACCAACTCGCTGATACGTTCATAGGCTACCTCAATATAGTGTGGATTGAGTTCGATTCCATAGAATCTTCGATGCAACTTCATTGATACTATTCCCACAGTTCCCGAGCCGAAGAATGGATCGAGCACCTGGTCCCCTTCTTCAGTACTGGCAAGGATACACGGTTCGATCAGTGATTCAGGGAACATCGCGAAGTGATCATAGTGGTTGGGCTCGGTATTAATCGACCAGATCGTGCGTTTGTTCCGCCATCCTTTCCGGGTGGAGGTTGGCTCACGTATCTGCTCTGCATCGAAGTGGTACCTCTCGTTCTTTGAGAGGAGAAAGAGGTACTCATGTGATCGTGTCGGCCTGTCTTTTACTGATTCTGGCTGGCAGTTTGGTTTATGCCAGATGATATCTGACCGCAGGTACCATCCATCTGCCTGAAGTGCAAAAGCAAGTCTCCATGGGACACCAATGAGATCTTTTGGCTTTAATCCCTCCGGTGTTGGGGGGCGATAATCCATTTCACGGGCTTTATTCTTCCTATCAGAATCTCTTGTTGTGCGGTTTCCGCTGGTATAGCCATCTCCAATGTTAAGCCAGAGGGTTCCATCATCAGTGAGTGTTCTCCGAACCTCACGAAAAATTGCAACAAGCGAATCAATATAGTGATTTAAGGTGGCTTCTGCACCAATCTGACCCTGTATTCCATAATCCCGCAGTCCCCAGTATGGGGGGCTTGTGATGCAGCTTCGAAAAGTATTGTCCGGGATCGTATGAAGTAATTTAAATGAGTCTCCCTGAATTACATGAGAAACGAGCTGTTCCGAAGTGTTGTGATCGATAACCTGTATCTGTTTGAATATATCTGAGATGCGCGAAATGGAGTATCGCAAACAGCCTTCGTTTTGGGTGAATTCGAAGATTTGCTTATTTTTTATCATGAGTGCATCTCTGTTTATTGAAAGGATCAGATCAATCCCTGATACCTATCTATTTCGTATTTACAAATACTCTTCCCTGCTATCGCCTTGATATTCTCCCTCTCCTTTCAAAGAGGTCGTCATCGTTGCAGGTTTAGTGAATCAAGATACTCCACACTCTCGTCATACCATTCTATATGCGGCATCTCAAGAATCCAGAGGCTTTCGGAAGGCAGCATCGGGAGGATAGTCAAAAGATCGATACTCCCCTTTCCAAAAGCGAGATGATCATCAGACACACCACTGTTATCATGCAGGTGCAGATGGTCGGGTCTTCCTGCAGAAAGAAAATCCATCAACGCTCCGTTGAGGTGAGCATGGCCGATATCAAGGCAGAACGAGAGTCCGGCATCCCGTAGTTCGGGCAACAGGCTTGTGTCCCGGAAATGGCAAACCTCCCAGCTCCCCATGTTCTCAAGTGCCAGTGGTATTCCGTACTCATCCTGTATCAATGAGAGGGATTCAAGCGACTCAAGCAGTGCCGTGTAGGATCGATCCTTTAGTTCAAGCCATGGGGTAAACCCCGGATGAACGATCACAATACGGGCATCAATCTCAGCCGATCTCCGGCAGATCTCCGCAAGAAGGTCGAGTGAAGACTCCCTGATCGGTTCCCTGACACTTGCGATATTGATATCGGTCGTCGGGGAATGCACAGACAGGGTAAAGGTGTGCGAAGAGAGGAGATCCTGGTTATCCAGCAGATCATGGGTTGCATCTGCAAGGATCTCGATGGTGTTTGTCCGGGCGGCGATCACCTCCAGTGCATTGGTAAGGCTGTGATCGAGGAGGCCCCAGGTGGTGCAGCCTACTTCGTGCATGCAGCATCTCCTGTCCTTTTGTGTATCTCTTCCCTTATGTGGCAGCTTTTGCGAATCATAAGTATATATCAATTTTATTGTTATAACTTTAATAAAGTTTCATAATGTGGTTACAATTGGTTTGCTATGTATTGATGATAAAGGGTAAAAAAGTTTGAATGGAGGAATTACAAATACTAACGCAGAACAAAAGATCCAGATTGGATAACTTTCTGACCGGCTTTGTCTATGATACTATACTCAATTATGATATTTAAGTAATCTAATTTCCCTCCACTGGTTCCAAGAGGTCTCCAGGAGATTTGTGTTCCCAGCTCATCAATACGATGATTATCTGCATAGAGCATGAATTTGTCTCCTGGTGAGATGAATTCATCATTTGATCCGATCTCATTGACACCTGCTTAAAACCTATACGAACCATCGAAGAGGAAGGGGCTGTCATCGCCCCTGATTGATCTTTTGTGAAACAGCCTCTCTAATGAAATAATTGTATCATACCCGTTTTATTGTGATCTCTCCTGAGGATATCGGCATCCCGGTCTTCCGGTCAATAAAGCGATAGGTGAGATGTTCTCCACATGGTATTGACACGAATGGACTTTGTGAAAGGAGAATTCGGTTACTATCCGGATCATATTCCCCAAGAGAGACAACAAATCGATCACCAAGCTGAATGAACCGGGTGTCGGGCACAAGATTATTAATAGAGGTTTTTTCATCGTCATTCCTGAGTATTATATGGAGATCCTGCCTCTCTCGTGAACTGAAACTGACTTCCAGACCATCTACAGAAAACGAATCCCCAGACCGGTGATCATAGATAACCTGATATATACCTCCTTTCTCCATCACTCCTGAAGCCACCAGATCAGCTTGTATTGAACGGTCTGACCCGACTCCAGTATTGGATGCGTATACCGCAACAAGAGCAACAATTATCAATGTTACAGAGATCATCAGCATTACCCCGATAACCTCCGAAACTCCTTCATCACACCGTGTAGTGTTTTTCATCATAATTACCGCCCTTTCAGGATAAAACTACTTTTATGTATAAGTACACCACTTGGCAGATGGTAGATCGCAACATCAACAACTGAAGACTGCGACATACAGTTCGTGAGATCTTGAATATCATTCAAATTGAGAAATCTGGAAGTATCCGCTCTGTCACCCGTACTAACACTGCCCCCTGATCTCAGAAGATCAGTATCTGGAAAAAGATACTCTCCTTCATGAGATGCTGCAATCATATCACCATCCGGATGATGAACCCATGTGTTCACCCTGAGATCACTAATCCGGATCTGGTCCCCACCACGATGTTCGAAGACGATTTGAAGATCATCTCCATAGTTTGCGGTAAACACCGCCAGATTAACAGATGGGGCCTTCTCTTTCTGATTGATCACACCGCCTGTAAAGGCAGATACAAGTGCTGCCATGATGATCACAATAGTGAGGAGGAGCATAACCCCAATAACCGGAGATACTGCATTCTCTCTCTCTTGAATCCCCTCTACCATACACTCACCTCAATACGTACTTCTCGAACTGTGACGTTAACTGAAGGATTAAATGCAAGTCTATAGGTCCTGTCGTTGAAAGATGAATCAGAAGCCATCAGGATCATTTGATTATAGATAACCTTCAGGTAAGGTTCCATATCTGTTTCTGCTCTCGAATTATCGTGGTAAACCAATTCTGTCACACCAATGATGTTCATATCTTTGGAAAGAGTGGTATTCACCCCGACTGTTGCCATACTATTTCCGGTTATACAAGATTCATCAGATTTTTGCGTGAGATTTATAAGCGTAATCAACAAATCCTGTTGATTGGTCTCAAATTCAATAAATGAGCTGAAAAAACCGCCACTATCGGCCAGCGCATCATACATTGTGCCATACTGTGATGATTGTGGTACTGCAATGCCGTCCTTTGTGACTGCGATAAAACCGGACTCCCAGCGATATCCCTGTGGCTCCCATGTGGTAAATGATGGTACATATGAGATATTCACTGTCGATATTCCCAATCGTTTCGTTTCACTATCATTTGTCACAGTCATGCTGAAGAGATCTTCTTTCTGGATTGATATCATTCCACTTGACCGGACCGGACTGAGGAGCACAGCACCTCCACCCAGAGGGAGTGTTTCCCTGAACCTGACATCTTTCTTTTGTGATAGTGAATAATCAATGGATGAACCAATTCTGGCAAATGCGTCTGCTACCTGGCGGGATTGTTCTATCTCTGATTGCTGCTTCAGACCAGGCAGATAAACTGCCGAATAAATGGCTATCGCAGTAGATATAATGCCAAGTATCAACATCAAGGCGATGACAGTTGAAACGGCCTCCTTATTATCCATCATATCTCCCCTGAATATATGACCGTTGTCCTGGTGAGAACCCGTATCATATCACCTTTCTTCAGCTCTGAAACAGGTGATACTTCCAGTCGTCCCCCGAGATCAAAGGTCATGGTCTCATCATTATTCACATTATAGAGGATGATTGGGACTGAACCTGATGGATATTCTTTTCTGCCACCATCTTTATCTAGAACCACTACTGTCAGATCCTTCTTCTGCACCCAGTCTCCTCCTTTATGCCAGAAGATGATACCGGAGTCTCCCGCTCCGCTTTTCATTGCAATATCTACGGTTGCATCCCGTTCACCTGGAATAAGGGAAAATACCGATGATGCAAAGAGAGCAACGAGAATGATGACCAGTGCTATCATTATCATCTCCCCGATTACCGAGGAGACCGCTAGATCATGTTCAATTCTTTCTTTCATACATATCCGCCTCAAATGATGTAGAGAAACAGGACTACTGTGGCTGCCAGCATTATGCAGACATGCTTAAATCCGGCAAGAATATTATTTGAAGAGAGCTGACCAGCCATTATCCCTGAAAAAAATCCAAGAATAATCCCAATATGGAGCATCTGCCGGACATTTCCACTAATATCAAAGGTGATATCATACGCAGAAAAACTCGAAATAAAGGCAACATTCAGTTGATATGCCGAATAGAGGTAAATTCCAAATGAAAGATAAATCACTGCAAGATAAACAAACGAGACGTTTAACCTCTTTGATTTCATCTTGATATAGTGATTGATGTCATTGATTGCTATCGTTAGGATCTCCCTGATATAATCGGTCACTTCACTTGCCCGAACCAGAAGAGAAATTGCTCTTTTTACTGATATCAGTCCAATCCTCTCCTCCATCCGTACAAGTGCCCCGGAAACGCTTGAACCAAGTCTGAGCTCATCTGCTGCAATCTTCACTTCGCGGGAGAGAACACCTGTACGGTTATTGGAGATCATGAATATTGCGCCTTGCAGTGTCATTCCGATATCTCGCATATCAGCGATCTCTTCAAGAAATTCCGGAAGTTGCTTTTCGATTGTCATAACATGCCGGCGGCGTGTTTCATAGGCGATCATTACTGGAATGATCAATATGATGATACTCAGACAGAGGAAAACTTCAAGGGTAAATGACGGGAATAGTGAATCAAATGAACCGAACTGATAGCTATAGAAGAGTATCCCCCAGAATCCGGCTCCAATCACCGCTCCAATAGAAGAGTCGGAGATAAAAAATACTCCGGGATGACGAAGGATCTCAAAGAAGCGTAGCCAACGTTTCCGTGATTCAATACCCTTTAGAAATGATGAATCCGGCTTTCCAGAGGAACTCTTTTCAAGAATGTCTGAACCATATTCCGTCTCCCGGATCTCCTTGCGTGATACATCAAGGTTATCTGGTGGAAGAATTATGTAGAGGACAAAGATGAGACAGGTTGCTCCAAGTGGGAGGCCAAGATACATAAGAGGCATTATACCTGTCAATTGACTCTGCCCGGTGAGATTCTGAGCAACAAGCATGATGATAATGGCAATTGGTCCTGCAACAAATGCAGTGACATATACCTCTGCAATCATCTCAAGAATCTGAAGGAGAGCCTCCTGTTCCTGGCGGGCAAGCTCACGATATGACTCGGATTTTGAGTTAAAAAAATTGGATAGGCTTCCTCCGCTCCGATAAACGAGTGATAGATCATTTAAGAGTTCTTTGAAGTTATCTGATGGTGTTGCCTCCTGGGTATTCCTCATTGCTGTAATGAGGTCAAGGCCAAAAACTTCAACATCCCTGACAATAAGTCCACATTCTTTTGAGACCTCTCCATAGAGATCGCCTGCCTCATAGACATTTCTAAAAATATCATAGAGTGTCAGGGTGGATGAAAGAGCCTGCATATAAGTGACGGCATGCGGCAGATCCATCTCAATTCCGGTTCTTCTTCCATGGGCCTGGAGGATGGGATAGGCATAGATACCCGATATTAAGAGGGACGTAAACAGAATGAAACCAAGGAGGACAGTGATCCCGTATGGAAGAAATGGGATGGGATTAATCTCAATCTGCATGATTGAGAGGAGGAGAAAACCGATGAGATAGAGGAAGCTGCAGAGCAGGGTGACTATCATACCATATTGTAGGTAGCGTGTTGTCGGAATTGGTATATGAGCAGATAATAATGATCGGCCAATCTCAACTCTAAATGTCTGGTACAGGGTTGTCTTAGTCATTTTTCTCCCGCACCATTGTCTCCTGTATCTTCTGTCCAAGTTCCTGAGGAGAGATGCCGGGTGTATTCAGCATATTCTGAAGGGCATCTCTCCGGTGTTGAATGGCTGCTTCAAGTTCTTCTGCACTCCATCCATTTTGATAGGCGATCCCGTCGAAGACTGATGATTCTGAATATGCCTTTACGAAACGATCTCCCCGATGATCCCAGGTAAAGAGCGGTCGCCATTGTACTTCATCACCAACAACTAAAATTTCATTTAATGAAAGACAACGCCGAAATCCTCTTCCCCCACTATAGAGAAGACTCTGAACGAGGATGAGATCAAGAGCATTGAACATCGCAACCGGGACATTGATCGGATTATGGATCAGGCGGTTAATTGTCTCCCTGACATTTCCTGCATGAACGGTTGAATAGGTGGTATGTCCTGTATTCATCGCCTGAAAGAGGGTTTGAGCCTCCTCTCCCCGCACCTCTCCGACGATGATATACTCCGGACGCTGTCGGAGTGCGGCTTTTAGAAGATGGAACATCCCGACATTTCCAGTTCCACTGACATTGGCACTTTCTCTGGTCCTCATTGGAAGCCAGTTGATATGAGGCAGCTGAATCTCCCGGGTATCTTCAATGGATACGATCTTTGCAACCAGTGGTATGAAGAAGGAGATTGCATTCATCGTTGAGGTCTTCCCGCTTGCAGTCCCTCCGGCGATAGTCATACTTTTTCGATTTTCTACTGCAAGCCAAATGTGAGCCATCAGATCAAGATCGTATGTATTTCCAGCAATGAGGCTGATCGGTGTCATAGGATCAGCACGGAACTTTCGGATGGTAAATGAACTCCCTCTGGATGATATGATATCCGAAAAAGTTATCTGGGCCCGTGAACCGCCTGGAAGTGCAGCATCAATGATTGGAGTTGATAGTGAGAGCTGTTTATCTGCTTTCTGGGCGAGTTTCATCACAAATTTATTGAGCTCCTCCTCATCGAAGAGACGATTCGTCTGAATGTTTGCATATCTCCTGTGATAGAGGAAGATTGGAACATTCGATCCATTACAGGTGATATCTTCAATCCGATCATCGTTCATCAGTGGATCGAGTTTTCCATAACCGTTAAAATTGCGCAGAAGATAATAGACGAGGACATCGATCCGTTCTTTGGGCATTTTGGGATCAAAGTTCCTGATCACTCTCCTGAGATGCACAGGTTCAATCCCAAGCTCTCCCCTCTTCCGGGGGGTATCATAGATTAATGTTCCTTTGAGGTGGTCAAACGTCTCTTCAAGAATGATCAGTTCCTTTTCACTGATCTCCGGTTCGATGATCTCATAACTGAGATTGATTGAATCTTTGCGTATAATAGTTACATAAGAGAAGGGAGGTACCAGCCAGTACTGATCAATTACATTTTCATCCCCATTTGTTTCTGGCAGAGTGAGTACCTTTGGTACTTCTTCTCCTTTGAGATCTTCGGCTGCCTGATCTTCACTTTTCTTTATTGTGAATAGTGAAGAGAGATTGAGTTTCATATGCCCCCCTGGTAGAATTGGTGTGGATATTTGCCATAATACTCGATACTGACATCAGCCCTGCAGTTCCTGACAAAGACTGCAACTGCATAGTCTCCAGGAGCAAATGGTGCAACACTCTCTCTTTGTGCCCCGCTATACAGGGTCTGCCAGCCCGAAACCCTCTCATAAACGGCAGTACTGTCGATGATACGGTAAATTACAATCCGGAGGTCACTATATGGCGTCATCTCCTTTTCGGAGTGGTCTTTATCCATGCCATCAATGGTATATGTTATCCGCCAGGGAACAGGGGATGCGACCTCGGTTGTTCCATGTAATGTATATGATCCCGGATTAAGCACAAGCGTATCATCAAATGAGAGGAATTTTTCATGAAGGTTCCATGAATCATCAAATCGCCAGCTGATTCCTGAAGGATACCATACATTTCCATAATACTCTTCTATAGATTCGACATGGCGGCGTTGCCATGGAATCGTATCGATGCCTGCAACCGGGATGCGGAGTACTTCAGCCAGTGTTTCATCGGCTTGAAAAGGTTGCTCATTATCTAGCAGGGTTTTTCCTGCGATGGTTGTGTTCGTATTCATCCGGTCATCACGGATGACGGTCTTGCCACGCCAGATGCCACCTTTTCCAATGAATAATGGTTTGATCCCATCATATGCACCATTTGCAACTCCTTTTTCTTCAGTGTCAACTACCCAGATCGCTGAAACGGATACCGGCTGATGCCATAGTGCATCTTCAATTACAATTTCTGATGCATTTGCTATCTCTTCTTCAGATCGAAACGTTTCATTTCCGGGATAGTACAGAATCTCCCCTATCTGAATAATATCTGTACCCTGGCGTGCAATTGCCTCTCCGCTATACCATCCGGCATCTGGATCTGTTCCTTTTGGTTGGGTGACGAGCGTTGTTTCATTCCCGGGATAATATGCAAACCGGCCTGCTGATGTCTCTGCTATGACCAGATAGTGAACACCCGGATATGAAGCATCGGTTATCAGGCCAAGGGCAGTAGCCTGGGGGATAATTGAACGCCTGTCATAGGTTGCAGGATAGTGAAGGAGAGAGACGCCGTATCCCATTGTATCAAGGATGGCAGCAGCAAGAATGGCTTTGTCTGTACTGTCTCCCTCTTCTTCGGCAAGAGTGATAACCGGATAGCGAAGGGGGCCATTGTATCCTTCCCGCTCCCCTGGTATTGTATAATCAAGGTGTTCAACGAATGCAAGAACATTTTCTATTGTTTCAGTATCTCCAAAACCTGATGAGAGAGAGGTTAAAAAAAACCAGTCTGCTATTGACCTGATGATTCCGGCATCTCCATCGGTAATGATGTACTCATAGAAACGGGATGGAATCTCATCTTCACTTCCATATGATGGGATAAGAAATGCATTGTAGATCTCTTTTGGGATATAGATCTCCATCTCCATTGGAATATCATTGTATGACCATGCATAGGATTTCATCCCGGTTACTAACTCAGAATCTCCTTGCTGCGGAGAAATCTGATAGGGTTCATCGCCCCCCACAACGGGTCCGGTGTGTAATCCCGGATCGTCTTCTCCATTGAATATGCCGGAGAAGATGATGATTGCCAGAGCGCCTGTGATTGCGATTGCTATGAGAAGGATGATGATGACCTTAGTAAAAAACGATTCGTCAAATACCAAATCCATTATTATCGCCTCTGAATAAAGAGCAGATATACTGCTATTGCGATGATTGTGATATATCCTCCAAAACCAGGCGTTTCGTTTGCCATCGGTTGTTGCGTAGAGGATGGTTCCTGATTGATAACCGATGATGAAGGTGTTGTTGGAGATGTCTGAATTGCCGGATCTGACCAGGACTTGTCGGTTCGCTCTTCTCGTTGTCCTGTTTCACTGAAGAGCTCGAAGGTACTTGTACTTTTATAATTAACATCTTTACAGGTGACGGTTATCTGATAGAGCCCCGGGTACCAGCTGGCGGTCTCAATCGGCTCAAATCTGAAAGAACGAAGGCCGGTAAGAGGATCATAGGATCGGGGGATGGCATCGTCCACCTGAATCTTCATAACCGTGTTTGACTTCCCCTGTCCATAGAGGTCAAGTGCCGTAATGGTCAGAATCAGCGTGTCATGAATATCTGTCCCATCTGCGCTCGTTCCAGCCCCTGCAAGATTTGTCGTTCCGGTTACGGTTAGATCATCTCCAATGACAACATCCCCGACTGCATCTATCCTGATGACCGGGTCCTGAACGGTAAAGGTGTTCATGACGTAAATATCAAGAATATTTAGCGAATCCAGTGCTTCGACAAGTGCATATGCAGCGCTCCTTGCTTCAAGACTATCGAGAGTGATTGTGGGTGTTGAACTGCCGGTATAATAGAATTCACGCACATTACCCCGGTAGTAGAGGTTGTTTTCTGGAAGAAGGTCAAACTGGTTGTTCTGTCCTGGGTGGTGATAAAGGATGAAGTAATCTCCCGGGGTGAGGTTATAGGTAAAGCTGCGTGGAAGGGTGATGCCATATGATCCATCCTCATTAAGAGGGAAGCTGGGATTATAATCGGCATATTTGAAATTAGGGCCGAAAATATACCATTTCATGTGTCCTGTTGAACTCCCTGCTCCGGTAGTGCCAGGACTTCCCCGTGCGTACCACCAGGAGTAGAGATAATCCCCGCGTGCGAATATCCCGCCGGTCTTTTCATCAAATTTTGCGTGTATGGTCGGACTTGTCAGGGCATATTCGTGGGATGGAGGGACTTCCCCGTTGATCGATCCGGGAGATCCGGGATACCGGCTATTGATATGGCCGACTGGCTCAAGATTTGCATGTACCGTATATACCCCGTCATCGGCAGAGAAGAGGGATGTATCCCATGAATATCCCCATATCCCAAGGACCGGATTAAACTGTGTGATGGTGAAGGTTGATGGATCGCCATCAATCACTCCCCGTGAAGGGTTGGTGAGGGAAGCACCATTTGCGGGGAGATTATCTCCGGTTACATAAAGGTAGATCGGAATGAGCTGTGTTGCCTTTATATTTGCAAGTGTTCCTTCTAAATCAATAGCATCCCCAAAGGCGTACTGGTACTCCTCCGGAGGGTCGAATATGAGAGTGATGCCTTTTCCCTGTTCGATGGAGAATTGTCTGGTAACAGGTTGAACGGCTCCAAATCCGGTTGCCCTGATGGTATAGCTTGTTACCGGGGCAGTATCAGGTATATGAATCTTCAGTTGTTTTGTTCCATCCCATTCCGGATAGGCTTTCACATGGTAATCAGAGATCTTCTGATGCCATCCGCCATCCTCAAAGAAAGGATAATTTTCTCCGGCAGGAGGTTCGGGAAGCGTAATGTCATAGAGCATATACGGCATCCCTTCCACAGTCAGGATGAGATCCCCACCCCGCTCAGCAGTTGTTTCAGAAAGCTGAAGATTCAGCGGATATTCCTTTACATTGAAAGAATACCGAAGTTCATGATTGAGACTGTTCAGGGTCATTCTGAATACCACCGTCACCTGTCCCGGTGGCGAGATGACATTCTGGTCGGAAAAACGGAACGAATGGGCATTATTGCGTGTTGCAGGGTTGGCAGAGAGATCTGTCAGCGAGATTGTTGCTCCTCCCGTATTGGTTATTCTGCTTGTCGTAACCTGTCCCTGCAGTTCATATTCGTACCATGAACCCTGGAACTCACTGAGAGGAAGATTATGCTCGGGGAGAAGAAACTGTACCTCCATCCTATAGGGGATTGTGTCTGGTCCTGTCGGATTTGTCGGCGGGGTGATATCTGTTCCGGATATGAAGATCTCCATTCTTCCAAGCGAGTCCGCAGCATTTCCAACCCAGCAGTACCGTGAAGTGTCTATGGTTCCATCACTGTAGACCGGATGGTATCGACCCGTGTTTCCACGGATGATGGTTGCAATATTGTTCGTAATGGATATTGGATCGACCCAATCCCCGGAATCTATTCGTACCATCCGAACGGGAGATCCCAGAACCGGGTCCGAAAAAGCAGAAAAGTTGACATTTCTCTCTCCGATAAATACTGTATCTCCTATGCTTATTCCAGCATTCAAACCCTCAGATGTTGAGAATCTGGCAGATACCACCGGGGTTGATGCTGCTGTGAGAAGAAGCACCAGACTTAGTAACGAGATGATTTTTATATTATTCATATGAATGAGTCTCCTGAAGTTGAATATCCGCTGTGTCAATATAATTTGGTTTAAATCTATTTTACTTTACTGCAATACATGGGTGAATGTCAACCTTGAAATACAGATATGAATGCTTTTTTTTTAAAAATAAGCTCATATAAAAGTTATTTAATAACATTTATAATAAGTGGAGCCCATTACGATATACAACAGTATTTGTTGTAAGTACAATTATGGAGTGTAACTTATGGATATAAATTCAAAAGATGGTGAACCGCCATTACGAAAAAGACGCCCCTGCTGGCGTGATTCTGATGCTGTTTCACCTGTTGTTGGCGTTATGCTGATGCTGGTTGTGACGATCATCATAGCGGCGGTTGTGAGTGGTTTTGCCGGAGGGATTGGATCGAATAGCGGATCTTCCACTGTTGCATCATTGGCCGTGACACTATTTGCTGGGCCGGAAAAGAATATCACTATTGAGCATCTCGGTGGTGATTCTCTAAAAACTGAGGAACTGAAGATTATTAGTACCTACACGGTTCCAAAAAAGTGGGGGACAACAAATCTTGCACAGAGTGGCCGGGTGATAAAACACACTATCGATGGTTCCATGGCTCCTATACCGGAAAATGGTCTTGATACGGAGAGTGCCGGGTACCCCTTCACACCGCAGATTACCAATGATGATAGTATCGTCTCCACAAGAACCGCAGATCGGACATTTGGAACTGCCACACTGGTTCCCGGAGGAAGGCTGGTGTTTGATCGTGATTATTTCCTGGGTTTTAACACAGGACAAAGGACGACATATGGATTTAACGAGGGTGTTAGTGTCAATGTTATGATCATTCATTCCGGTAGTCAGAAGGTTCTCTATGACAGGGATGTGATTGTATCATGGTAACAGTACGCCAATATGATGCCGTATCACCGGTTATCGGGGTGATGCTGATGGTTGTTGTTACCATCATCATCGCAGCTACCGTGAGTGTTTTTTCTACAGGTATTGTCTCCGGGGCATCTGCTGCACCGGGAGCTCAGTTTCAGTATGTCGGGGTTCTGACAGGACAACCTGACGGTCTTGGGGAAATTGGTCTTGTCTTTGAGAATAAGGGTGGTGAGGCAGTAGCAATGGCGGATATACAGCTTCATCTGAAGACCACGCTACCTGGTGGAGATGAAGTGTCGATATCGTATACTGATACACCCTCTTCAGTGCTTCGTGGTGTTACGGCACCGGGAGAAACCAGGTTATCTGATGCGTTTACATACCGGATGAAGAAGATCGGTGTTGCAGATGCAGTTAATACAGCCACTCTTGTATCCAATTCCAGAATTAATGCAGGAGAAAGGTTTGTGATTCACGCAGATCGGTATATCCGCGATGATTCCAGTAACTATGGTCGTGTGGAATATGTAACAGAACGTGGTCTGGCTGGCACACCGTACTCACGGGGTGAGTTTGAGGTGAGTAGCAGGACAACGTTTACGCTTATTGATAAAAACACCGGGGCAGTCATCTCTTCCGGAACTCTTGTAGGAAGTGTGTTATAATGAAGTATGTTATTTCAAAAGTACGATCATCCCTGAGGGAGGATGCGGTTTCTCCGGTCATCGGAGTTATGCTCAT
>NZ_JAUSCG010000019.1 GCF_030651615.1 Methanocalculus sp. | reverse complement strand
TAATCGTGCTAATCTGGGAAATACTGTCAACATTCCTAAAAATCCGATAGTTTTTTAATAACACACCATTTATTGCAATGTAAACAATAAACAATATGTGTGGAGATTTACATTGATGAATCTGGAGATCTCGGATTTGGTCCTCAAGCCTCTGCATATTTTATTCTTGCAGCAATCATCATCCGGGATGATCAAAAGATGCGTCGATGTTTTAAAAAAATTCGACAGAATAAATTAAAAAAATCTCTCCGTGATGTGCCTGAATTTAAGTTTAATAACACAAAGGGAGTTATTAAACGTCGTATTATGGAATGCATATCTGAATCTGATCTCGATATTGCATATGCATTACTCCGTAAATCTCAAGTTAAACCACAATTAAAAGGAAAACAACAGGCAATCTATAATTATATTTCTGGTCATCTCGTTTCATCAATAGCCCGAAAATATGACCACGACAGTTTAATGGAAATTTACATTGATAAGTCGACATATAGCTTCGAAAGAGAAGTACTTGATCAGTACCTGTCGTATCGATTATTGGATAATGGAGACCAATCTGTACCTTCATCTGATAATATCATCATAAAGCATGTTGATTCTCGAAATGAGCCATGCATTCAGGCAGCGGATTTTGTAGCAGGTGCAACACACCAGATGTATCGAGACAATACCCTTGAGCATTACAACATAATTGAGAGAAAAGTTTTAATTGCACTCGATTTTTTTAATGAAACCCAGAAATAAAGCGTGAACCCTTCCTTACTTTGTCCCATCTACCTCAAGGTAGCCTCATCCGTTTCTGGAAGGACTTACTCACGATATATATGCTTATCTTTAAAGGATATAATAATTGTGCAATAGCCAATCAAATTTTATATACAATTATAAGACCCAATATGATTGATCATAAAAAGTGTAAAATGCGAGTGGCAGGAGTCGAACCTGCGAACCCCTACGGGAATCGATCTTGAGTCGATCACCTTTGGCCTCTCGGTAACACTCGCCTCTGGAAGTACTCTGTTTGTTCTCCACCCAAAAAAAGGATTGCCCGCCCCTCACATAAAGTCGGCCAATCCGAGCTGGAGCTTCTTTTCTTCCCCGAATGTCGAATTGATCGCCGCATCGATCACCGCTATCCGCTGTTTTGTGTACTCTGAAACGGTGAACTGGTCACAGATCGAGAGAGAGGCCGCCAGGTACTTCTTCACCGACCCCTCGGAGACGGTTGCAATAATCTTGTTTCCGCACCGGCACTTCCCGGCAAGCGGCATCCGTCTGAACTTTAAACCGCATCGGGGGCAACGGAACCCCTGTTTTGAGTAGGCGTTGAGGTTGCCGATCATATCCCTGATGAAATGGGTTGTCAGAACCCGTTCAGCAAGATCATCTTCATCAACGGCCCGGATCTTCCTCGCCAGAAGAAGCTCGGCATCAAGTTTGTCCACCATCGACCCGAGCCGGGTGTACATCGTATCGCGGGGCCCAGCTGAAATATCACTTGTATCATGAGTGAAAGAGAACCCCTCATACTGGGCAGGGGTCCCAACCCGGTTCTCCACATGATCCACCACCTTCTCGAGGTCCTTTGGAGCGGCATAAACGAGGCATCCCTCATAGACAGAGAGAGGATACCTGCTCATCACATCCACATTCAGGGTCTCCTTATCCACCTCCTTCGGATCGATCCTGCTCGTCAGAACGAGCGGAGCATCCATCGATCCTCCACGGGTCTCGGGCATGAAAGAACGTGAGAAGTTAATCAGCCCGTCAAGAAGGAGCATTACACAATCTTCATCACCATCACACTGGCCGGTGAAGATCCCATTTGCATGGAGGGTATGATCGTCTGCCACCGTTACACAGTACACACGATCTTCAAGGCATGGAACCGGATCTGATCGCTTGATCGTATCCGCAATCACCATCCCTCCTTCCATCACCGGCAGACGATCACCCGGCTTCACCTCGACGGCCCTGACCTTTTTGAGATAGGTGCAATCCCAGACGACCATCGCATGGTCCGGCGTGACAGCGAGGGTCTTGCCCCGACCCGTCTCAAAGAGGATCAGGTGTTTTGGGGCCCGATGTACCGAGACCGAGGTGATCTTTCGCATCTTCGGTGTGCCATTCGTATCGATTGCAAGAAGCATGTGAGGAGATGCAGGATCGGAGTAGTAGGTACCGAGCCGGTCCGATCCGGGCTGTGAAATATCGAAGTTCTCGATGACAAATTCCCGGATCGGCAACTTCCTCCAGCCGGACTGTCCGTACACCTCGATCTCGGTATCGCCATGGAAACAGTTACGCCGTTTTGCCGCATGGAAGAAGGGGTGGGCATACCCGACAAGCGCCTTTGAGTACCCGATCAGGCGGGCGAGGACACCAGCACTGGTGTGAGGGGCAAGACCAATCAAGAGCTGGCCGACGAGATCTTCTGGCTTCTCTGCATTATAGTACCGGGGAAGACCGTACACCTTCTCAAGTAGATCATCCATGAAACCTGCCACACGGACGAGATACTCCCCGCAATCTTCAGATACCAGAATATCCTGGGCCCTCAGTTCACAGACCTGATCGGCTTCAGTCAGATCCCGGCCATTCATATCATAGATATAACCAAGTTCACGGAGACGATCAGGTGTCACCCCGATCTCCTGAGGCCGGAAATGGGTCAGAGGCAGATCGATCATATCATACCGGACAGTCCCATCCTTGAAGACGAAGAGGTCACGAACCGCCCTGAGCACCCCTTTCTCGATCGCTTCAACTGATCGCTCCTTTGATATGAGACCTTTTACACCTTTCAGCAGTTTCAGGTCAACTGAACGGAGCCCAAGAGCGGCAATTGCATCATCGTACTCCTTCTTGATGTTCACCTCAGCCTCCATGGTGCAGGCAAGCGGAGCATCACATCGTGGACACCGATCCCCTTCGGCAACCTCTTTATTGCAGTGAACACAGCGAAAGACCGGAACAGTATGCCCCCCACATCCGCACCGGTTCCAGAACGTCTTCTCACCACAGAGGGAGCACCGGCGTTCTCCTGCCTCAATGGTGATCTGACCTTCGGTCTCGATGTTCATAAGGAAATCTCCGCTCTCCATCGTCTCCTGCCTCCTTCTAGCACCAGCTCCCTGGAAAGAGTGACGGGCTCCACCATCACTTCCAATCGGAAAGAGGACATGGGGTGCCGATTTCATCTTTCTCGGAGCGGATTTCCCCGGCCTGCCCATCCTCCCGCCGATCCGGGTGCCAGCCTTTGACCGCATCTTAAAACCGCTGAGATGGCGGGCGGCATCAAGACCGCTTCCCGTTGCCGGAAGCGTCTTCCACTCTTCACGGCGCGATAGATCAAATGAGAGGCCTAAGCAGGCAAGGAGAGAGTAGCAGGTCCTGATGACGATATCACCATCCTCCACCGTATGCGGAACAAGGAGTTCCTCGATGAGCCGTTTCACTTCAGGCTCATTTCGAACCCGGAGTACCTGCTCATCCATCTTACTATTCAGTACAATCAGATCGGTCAGTCGGCAGAACTCATCATATGAAAGGTCGTCAAAGAACCAGGTATAGTCAGGGTGGAGATATGCACCATCCATCGTAAAACCGATCGCCTCAAGCTCACTCTCAGGATGACGGGGTCCTCCCTCCTGAATCCACCATTCCTCACAGTATGATGGAGGTATAAGCGGATGGTTATTCTCAAGAAACTCTCCGAAACTGATCAGGATCTCCCCGACATCCAGGATCGCTTCGATATCCGGGACAGCTGCGATCGCCTCTTCAGTGTTATCAATCCGGCGGACCTCACCTGAGGTGAAACGAACCGTCGGCCCTTCAATCGAATCAACAGGGACGATTCCGGCTGCCTTTCCCGGACGTTCAACTTTCATCTGGGTTCCGGGTGAGAGATACTCACCGAGGATGTACATCGTTGCCGGATGGAGACCTGCGGCTGCAAAACCGGTGTTCCTCGCTCTCCCAAGCCGGAGGCGGAAGCCCCCTTTCCTCATCGGATAAGCAAAAACCGGCCGTCCTGCGATTGTATCACGGATATATTTGTCTTTTGGATGGATACCGTGCTCTTCTTCTTCTCCTGGTGAAGATGTTCCGGCAACGAGCGTATCAAGCCACTCCCACCCTTCCATCTTCATCTTTCTGACGTTCTTCTGGACCTTCGGAGCTTTCAGTGCAAGACCTTCTGCGATGACGAGTGCCATACCACCCCGCACCGCATTCGTCTCCACCCTCTCAAGATTGCGGTACCCGGAGACCTCCTCCTTCTCGGTCGGTTCGCCATCAATGCAGACCGGGCAGTTCTCGATGATCAGCCGCAGCTCCTGGTCTGTCGGAACATACTGGAGGCTGAGAATAGTGTTATATTGCCGTATCTCCTCGATATACCGCTCAACCTCCTCTTTTCGTGGGATATACCGATTAATCCCGAGTGCCTGACGGACATAATCTCCAACTAAGACCGAGAGTGCCTGTGCAGTCCCTCCGGCTGATCGGATCGGTCCGGCATAGTAGATCCTGAGAAACTCTGATCCGTCATCATTTCTCCCAAACGAGACCTTTGCTATCCCCTCAGTCGGGGCGGCAACGACACCTTCTGTTAACAGAGCCATCGAGCAGCGGATCGCATGATCGACCACCTCATCACGTGAAGTCTCACCGAACTTCCTCGCCACAAAATCGTCACCAATCCGGAGTGCCGCCTCTTCACGGGACATCTCCGCTTCAAGCTCACGTATCCTTGCAGCAACACCTTTAATATTCAGGAGTGCCTCAACCCGATCGGCAAGATCGTTTGCTATTGGGATCTCAGGCACAGTCTTTGGATCATACCCTTTTAACCTCGCCTCACGTGCAATCGCAAGGCCTTCATCAAGCAACAGGTTGATGGAGGCGAGATAGGACTCCATCGCAGGAGACATCGCGGGAAGTCCCATCGACCGCTACTCCACGTCCTCAGAAAAGAGTGTCATTATCCCCTCTTCACCCATCCGGAAGAGGACAAGTTCGGCACAGGTGCGGAGGAGCGGATCATCCCCCTCAGAAGCTTTCTTCAGGGCAGGAAGTGCCGGATCTCCAATTCGTAAGAGGGCAAGTGCAACCGCTCCGCGAACGCCGACATCATCATCTGCAAGAGATGAGATGAGAGAGGGGATCGCCTTCTCACCAATTGATGCAAGTGATCCGGTGAGATATCGCCTGACATCGGGGTCATCCTCACTTCGGATCGCATCGATGGTCGGCTGAATGGCAGGTAAACCCATTCTCGCAATGGAACGGGCAAGGTACCACCGCATCGTCGTCTTCGCCTCCTTCAGCGCAGTGACGATCTCAGGGATTGCTAAGGGGCCACAGGCTGCAAGAGCTTCTTCAGCAGATCGTCGTGCGGTGAGATCTGGCTCTCCAACCGCTTTTTTCAGGAGTAAAATGGCGTCTTCACCAGTCATGAGTATCTCCGGGTTTTGGTTTGCCAAC
>NZ_JAUSCG010000075.1 GCF_030651615.1 Methanocalculus sp. | reverse complement strand
GGGATGATATTCTGCTTATATCTGAGAGAATACGCCCGATTCCTCCCCCAGATGATAGTGTCGCGGCGATGATTGATCCTCCCCAGACCGCGACACCAAGGATCGCAAAGACCCGCCCCGCTCCCGTAGCTGCCGCCCCGGTGACAATCTCCGGGGTAAGTCCTGATAGACTGCCAAAGAGGATTGCAGCTCCGAAAAGGACGGGAAACGGAGGGAACTTATAGTATGCGGTTGCGATTGTTACGAGGGTAATACAGATAAAAAAAGCGAGGAGTGTCTCCACTCCGTTCACTCCGGGGGAGGGGTATACGGAGCTTTACAAGCCCGATCATGAATGATGGCACTGTTGCCGGAGGGATCTTCGATGATCAGGGTGAAGGGGATCATCCCCTCCCGTGCCTCTGCAATGGTTTTGAGCCCTTCCAGTGCAGATCGACGTTCATCATCATCTGCTGAGAGGAGCACTGTTTTTATTGCATCCTCGACACGCGCAAGTACTCCCTCTACATTTGAGACGAATCCCTGGCATGCAGGTCCCGGATCGATAGAAACACCAAGTTCAGGTATCTCGATCCTCCCGGACGTTGATCGGGCGACACGGGCAGAGAGATCATCTGCTCCTTTGATCTCAAATTCATACCTGATCGGCTCATTGCTTGTGAGGATCATTGTATCTGTCAGCCGAAAGCCGCATGCCTCACAAAGTCCGCACATAAGGAGAATGTCCGAGAAATAAGGGATATTTTCGGTTTGATAGATGAATTCAATCTCAGTTCCGCAGAGCGGGCAGGGGCCGGATAGGGCCTGTTTCACCTAGTTGCCTCCACCTATCTTATCCCGTGAAATCTTCACCGATGTTGGTGTGATGACGACGTATCGCTGATCTCCGATACCGATGATATCGCCGTTTACATCACGAGCAACGTCTTTTAAGTCCTTCATCACCCGTTCGAAGGTGATCTTGTCAAGCTTGAGTTTCTGAATATCAATGATCACAATGTTGTTATTATACACCTCGTCTTTGATCCTCGGTGTATCTTTCAAGTCGTTGATCGTTGCAATCTTGACATACATCAGAGCAGGTTCCTCACCCACCGTCGCGCTTTCGTAAGCCGCGAGGTCGAGCTCCATATAGTCCTCTTCCTTGGGGGTGGCACCCTTTCCGCCAATGATGGAATCAAGAAATCCCATGTAGAATCCTTTCTATTGGTAGTTATTAATGGTATCCTTATATCTCGAGATTCCAGATCAGATCGCCCACATAATGGATATTTTTTGCAATCTTCCCTTTCTCCCGTGCAAGGATCTCTTCTGCATCATACAGTGCAATCACAACAGCAAGGGGTTTGCCATGCCTCTCATCAACGATGAGTGCGGGTTCATTCGCCCTGACATCCGGTGATACCGAGACGACACCCGGGCGCATCACGTCGGCACCATTGACCATATAGCTGACCGCACCGGAATCGACAACGATCCGTCTGGCTGAGAATGGGCGGAGGTGCGCACCCCTGAGGGTTGGGAATGCCCAGCCATCCCGGGAGATGAGAAGTGGCTTCTTATCGATGAGAAAGATCGAAATGTCAGCATCAGTCTCCGCACGCTCAACAAATGAGGTGTCAAAGAGTGCAGCCTCATCCCCCAGTGCCTGCTCCAGCATCTTTTTCATCAAAGCTGCCTGGCTTTTTTTTATTGCATGCCGTTTTCGGATTGTAATCTCTGCCATTTGTTCTCATACTCTTTTCTTTTTGCGATACTTAATGGGTCTGGGGTGTACGCTATCTTTAAGTGAGTCGCAGGTGCATGTATTGTACTCTTTAGGGAGATGCGAAGGTATTTTTCATGACCAAACGACCGCTTGATATTCTAGAACAGGTCTTAAATCGGCAACCGGTGTTCATCTCGCTGAAAGGCGGCCGTGAGATCCGGGGGGTACTTCAGGGCTATGATGTCCATATGAACCTCGTTCTTGACCGTGCAGAAGAAGAGACAGAAAGTGGTGTTGTAAAACTCGGCACGCTGATAGTTCGTGGGGATAATGTGATCTATATATCCCCTTCAGTCGAATAAGGAAGTGATTTTTCATGTCGAAAGGTACTCCATCGATGGGTCTGCGCAACAAGCATTCCCATATTATATGCAGGCGGTGTGGCAGAAACTCCTACCACGCCCGAAATAAGGTGTGTTCATCATGTGGATTCGGACGAAGCGCCCGTATGCGCTCTTACCGCTGGATAAATAAAAAGTCAATCAAACCGACGCATTAGAGCTTTACTATGTGCGGCATCGTCGGCATCGTTGACGCAGGAGGAGTTTCCCTCCCCCTGTATTATGCCCTCTTTGCCCTCCAGCATCGTGGGCAGGAGAGTGCGGGCATCTCAACATATGATGCCGGTATACTCCATAAGCATAAACAACAAGGCCTTGTTGCAGAGGTCTTTAACCGTGAGATCTTAACTGAACTCACCGGAAAGGTTGGAATCGGGCATGTCCGGTATCCGACGACCGGAGAGAACCAGCCTGAGAACACCCAGCCTCTGAACTTCTCGTTCAAAGGGCATGTCTTTTCTATCGTTCATAACGGAAATCTCGTTAATAGCAAAGAGCTCTCATCAGATTACGAAGATCAGGGCCATATCTTTGCAACGACCACCGACACCGAGGTGATCGCAGCGATCATCGCGCGTGAACTGACGGTGTCTGGCTCAATGGAGGATGCGATCATCCTCTGTATGCAGAAGCTGGAAGGGTCATACTCGGTTATTGCGATGCTTGATGGTACCATCTATGCATTCCGCGACCCTCTTGGGATCAAGCCGCTCTGTATCGGTAAGACCGACAGCGGCTACATGGTTGCGTCAGAGAGTGTTGCAATGGACGCGCTCGGCGCGATATTCATTCGTGATCTGAAACCCGGTGAACTGGTCAGGATCGATTCAAATGGCATCTCCTATCGACAGGTGACACGATCGAGTCATAGTGCCTTCTGTATCTTTGAGTATGTCTATTTTGCCAGATCCGACTCGGTCATCGACGGCGTTCTTGTCTATGATGTCAGAAGGAAGATCGGCGAGATGCTTCATAATGAGGCTCCGGTTAATGCAGAGATGATCTCTCCGGTCCCTGACTCCGGCATGGCGTTTGCAACCGGCTACTCTGAAGCGTCAGGCATCCCCTTCAAGGAAGGGCTGATTAAGAACCGGTACATCGGCAGGACATTCATCATGCCGACGCAGAAACTCAGGGAAAACGCTGTCCGGATGAAGCTTAACCCTGTCAGGGGTCATATCAAAGGC
>NZ_JAUSCG010000017.1 GCF_030651615.1 Methanocalculus sp. | reverse complement strand
ACTGATGACGGGCGTCAACTTTTGAATAAATTCCCCGACGAATGTGGCCATCGATTCTTTGGTATCACTCTCATACCGAACATCCACTATATGGTAATTAAAAGCATCCGCCTTTATTTCATCAATTGTATTCCCAAATTCATCCATCAGATGCATCCCGGTAACAATGATATCAAGAGAGAGTGCAGGATGCTCATGGATTTTTCGCAAGACCGATCTCATCAGACCATAATCTGCCCTGGTCCCACTGATATAGAGTATTTTACGGGTCATTCGACCATATCCCAGGTAATAACCTGATCTTTAGAAATCGTTGATCGTGCCTTCATTTGTGAGACTCTCTCAACATATTTTGGCTCAATTCCAGTTCCAGGTCTCTTGATTGTGAGTGCATCCTCTCTCAGACGCTCACCCTTTGGAATATCCTTATTCGCCACTATACTCTTCCTGGCAACAAACTTTATAGCCTCTTCTTCCTCACTTGGCCTCTTAACACCATTCCCAAACGCCCTCTCCACATCCCGTATCGCCTGAACCATTGCTTTCAATTCATCCGGCTCAAGAGAGGCAAGGTGATCGGGTCCCGATAGTGACCGATCCAGTGTGAAGTGTTTTTCGATGACCTGTGCACCCATGGCAACCGCTGCAATCGGGATCGTGATTCCTTCCGTATGATCAGAATACCCAACAGGCACTTTGAACGCACAGTGTAGTGTTTCCATTGCCCGCAGGTTCACCGAATGGATGGGCGCAGGGTAGCTGGTTGTGCAGTGGAGGAGGATAAGCTCCTGCGCACCATGTTTGCGAAGATAGGCAACCGCTTCTTCCACCTCGCCAAGTGTTGCCATTCCGGTTGATAGGATGATGGGCTTTGGCTTTTCAGCAATCTTTTTCAGGAGGGGGAAGTTCGTGATCTCACCTGAGGGGATCTTGAATGCGGGAACACCGATCTCATCAAGCAGATCCACGCTTTCTTCATCGAAAGGAGTCGAGAGAAAGATTATACCCTTTTTCTCTGCATACACTGAAAGTTCCCGGAACGTATCATCGGAGAGCTCCAGTTTCTTGATCATCTCATACTGGGATTCGTCTGAAGAGGTCGTGTGCTTCTGATAGTCGGCCTTATCAGCAGTGCTGGTGACGACACTTTCTGCATGGAATGTCTGGAACTTGACTGCGTCTGCGCCCGCCTGAGCAGCGGCATCGATGAGCTCTCTGGCGAGCTCGGGGCTGCCATTGTGATTCACCCCGGCTTCGGCGATGATGAACGTTGGCTTATTATTTCCGATGATTCTCTGTCCAATTGTAATGTGCATTCTGTATCTCCCGCAATCCCTCGTAGAGTGTTGTTTTACCATCCCTGTACCATTTAATGGACATCAATCACTATAGAAAGTCTTCCCGTATCTTACCAGATTGTAAACCCACCATCAATTATGAGATTTTGACCTGTTACATAGGCAGAAAGATCACTTGCCAGATACGCAACAGCCCCTTTTATATCTTCCTCTGTTGCCATCCGACCTAATGGTGTCCTCGAAACGTACTTTGAATGAAATGGATCGGGCTGATTGTTCCATACACCCCCAGGAGAGATAGCATTCACTCGTACATGAGGTGCCAGTATAGTAGCCAGCCATCGTGTTAACTGCAATAGTCCTCCTTTACTAGCTGCATATGCAGCAGGATTACCCATTGCCGTCTGATCGTAGAGTCGCATATCCGGACCGACAATGCCATATATTGAACTGATGTTTATCACTGAACCATGTTCCGTTGCCTTCAAAGCTTCTGAACATGCCTGAGTTAATACAAAGGGCACGGTAAGGTTAATTTCAAGTGCAAGCCTCCATGTATCTGCACTCTGTTCAGAAAATGGTGTAGTCCACCCCTGAAGATGTGATGTTCCCACCAGTGCTGCACAATTAACTAGAATATCAATACTATCGTACTGTGACAACACTCTTTCTGGAATACCCCGAACATCATCCTCAGAACCCAGATTGGTTATCAGTTTATGGACGTCAGCATTATACCGCGCTTCGATTCTTTCCGCAAGTTCATTACATCCATGCTCATTCATATCAACAAGCACTACATCGGCACCGAGTTCTGCCAGTGTTTCACAGATCTGTGAACCAAGGCGACCTGCAGCACCTGTAATAATTGCGACACGCCTATCCAGCTGCATTAAGGTTGAAATGGTTTTCATTATTCTCTCACTCAAGGTTTTCCTTTTCTTGCATTAGACATTCAGCTATCTTAAAATCTAACAGCGTATCAATATCAAGTGCCCTCTCACTCGGTATAACAACCGCCCTTACCTTCCCACTAAAAAGGGATTGGGTACGGAGGATGAAATTCGGACTGGCAACATAGGCAACAGTCGTAACATCATATACTTCAGGAGCATCCTGACGGCGGGTCACACCAGATCTCTCCTGAGGAGGAATAACAACCTGAGCATAACCATCTGAAGTAATAGTCACCATATTAAAGTAGGGATTTCTCTCTGCCTCCCTGACT
>NZ_JAUSCG010000016.1 GCF_030651615.1 Methanocalculus sp. | reverse complement strand
ATTGGCAGTTCACGACTGAGGATGCACGAGTGAAGCTATCTCGCCTTTACCCGACTTTTGAAGTTTGACGTGACACTAGTGTCAGGATTTCATAGAAGATGAAGAACGTGAGGAGGTTTCCTGAGAATGCAATCCCTACAGTTGAAGCAACACATACTGCAAAACAGAGGTAATACCTCGTCTGGGCATGCTCATCCAGTGCCCGCAGATACCCTATTGAATAGATCGAGGTGACGATCCAGAGGAGAGATGAGAGGAAAGCAAAATATATTCCAAAGAGATCAACCCGTAATGAGAAGGGTACCCCCGGCAGAAGAGTGACCGGGCTGAAGAGATATATCGATCCGGCGGAGATGGACAGAAACATCAGAGTGATCAGACCGAACTTGATGAGTGATGCGGCAATGGTCACTCCTTCATTCACATACCGAATCTTCCCGCCAAAGAGTGCGATGGTGATTGCTGCTCCAAGCGACATACAGATTGTCACAGCAGGTGCAGCTGAAGAGATGATCTCCATCTTATCCCCCACCTCCAAGAAGGAGTTCAGCAGCCGGCCGGATGATCCCCATTGGCACCTCAACGAAGATGCCCAGGAGTATTGCGGCTGTGCAGAGGAGATAGATCGGAATGAGCACGTTTATCGGAGCTTCCCGGATCGTTCGCACCCTGTCTGCCTCCTCAAAATATGCACTATTGAGTATCCTGAAGAAATACACTGCTGTAAGGAGTGTCCAGAAGAGAATGATGATCGCATACAGCAGAAGATCCGAGGCGATAGCGGCACTTGAGATGATGATTTTGCTTACGAACCCTCCACTTAAGGGTATTCCGACCATCGAAAGTGCTGCCATTGCAAAAGCCGCCATAGTGTATGGCATTGCCATACCAACCCCCCTGAATTCATGGATATACCGAATACCTGCCTGGATCAATATCGTATCGGCACAGAGGAAGAGACCCGCTTTTGCTGTTGCATGAGTGATCATCAGGAGTATCGCCCCTTCAAGACCGGCCTCTGTCGCGATGCCGATACCAAGGACCACACAGCCAATATTTGCTCCGGTAGAGTATGCAAACATCTTTCTGATATCGACCTGCCGGATTGCAATGACCGAACAGAAGATAATAGCGACTGCACCAAGGATCGCAAGCATCGAATACAGCGGTATCGTCTGCACTGCCAGGGATGGACCAAAGATAATGAATATCACGCGAATCAGGGCAACAAGACCCGCCTTCAGTGCAAGTGTCGAAAATACCGGGGCAATTGATGGGGCATACGCATACGCGTCCGGCATCCATATGTGGAGTGGAAAAAGGCCGATCTTTGTGCTGATACCGGCGATTAATAGTGCAAGGCCCGCAAGCACGGTATATGAGTCGGAGACCGGCACCAGAAGGTCTGCCATCATATGCATATTCAGAGTGCCTGTGGTGATATACAGAAAACCGATCCCGATTAAGATCATCGCTGAACCCGCAGATCCGATGAGGAGGTACTTGTACCCGGCAAGAAGCCCTCTCCCATCTCCCCTGATTGCGACAAGCCCATACATCACAATAGCCAGAATCTCAAAGAGGATGAAGAGGGTGAAGAGGTCGGCAGTGATGATGGTACCCTGCATCGCTCCGACAGAGAGCAGGAGTAAGACATAGAAGAAGAGGCTCTTCCTCTCTCCAAGTTCCCCAATACTATCTGAAGAATACCAGATCGAAATAAAAGCGATACCGGAGATCAGAACGGAGATGCAGGCTCCGAGGTAATCTGCATAAAAAGCAATTCCAAGTGGCGGAGCCACTCCTGCGAGATGGTAGGTAAAAGGGCCTGATGTGGTTATGTGAAGAACAAGCAGAAGAGAGCAGATGAGGTTTATGAAGAGCCCGAGAAGTGCGATCCTTCTGATCCATCCCAAAAACAGGTACCCTGCAAGCGGACTGATGAACGCGGTACTTATGGGTATCATCACGATGAGGATGGGCAGGTGTGAGAGGATGTCGTTCATAACAGCTCCATCAGCCTCCGGGCATCCAGCGTCTTATACCGCCGGTAAATCAGGACTGCAAAACTCAATGCAAGGGCAGTCATGCAGAGGGTGACAACGATTGCAGTCAGCATCATCGCAGAGGGGAGGGGGTTTGCATACAGTATCACAGCATCGGGGGGGTTAGTAGATCCCTCTGCAAATATTGGTGCAATACCTCCGGTTACATCCCCAAGGGATATGTAGAAGAGGAAGATCGCCGTCTCAATGATATTTAAACCGATGAACTTCTTAATGAGATTTCTCTTTGCGATCATCGTATAGAGGCCGATCATAATGAGGATGATTGCAACCCAGTAGTTGTAATGACCAAGGATAAATCCGGGATCGATGATGTTCATTCCTCCCCTCCCGCGATGGCAATAAAGATCAGAAACATCATGCCAAAGACAGCAACACCGATGCCGATCTCGACACAGGTGATAGCGATCAAATGGATGATCTCCTGCGAATAGGGAAGCGGAAGTGAACCATACTGGAAGAACCAGCCTCCTGCAAGAATTCCGAGTATTCCAACCAGAGTGATGCCGACACTTCCCACCGCCCCTATTGCAAAGAGTGTCCGGCATGAGAGTGCTGATCGTATCTCCTTCAGATCTCCGCCGATTGCAGCGAGGATGATAGCACTTGTGATGATAATACCTGCCTGAAAACCTCCCCCCGCTCCGATATGACCATGCAGAAGAATATAAGCTCCAAAGAGGAGGAGAAATGGGATCATCCGGCGGGTGACAGTCCGAACGATGAGATCGTCATTCATCGTCATCAAATCCCTCCTGTTTTTTGAGATAGAGCCCGATGATCGCAATTCCAACAGCAAAGATCACTGTAATCTCTCCAAGTGTATCGAAGGAACGGTAATATGCGATGATTGCGGTGACGATATTTGCAACACCGGTTGTTGCCTGCCCTTCCTCAAGGTACAGGTTTCCTGTCACGGTAGCCCCTGGTGAGTCAGGGCTTCCAAATGCCGGCATTCCTGCAACAGCAAGAGCAAGTACTGCTCCAATCGTGAGAACAACGCAGAGAGGGCCGATCTGAAGCTGGTCGTCGTCTGTCTCCTCTTCGGTCCTGCGGGTCTTCTGGATGGCGAGGATGAAGAGGACAGTTGTTATCCCTGCACCCACTGCCGCCTCGGTGAGGGCGATATCTGGTGAATTCAGCTGCGCATAAATGATAGCCATCAGAAACGAGTATAAGGAGAGGATCATCGCAGATACAAGAAGATCTCTGCTTTTCAGTGCCCATAGTGCAAGGACGATCAGAGTTAGGAGAAGGGCGCCGTTTAGTATCCAGATCATCTGGTATCCTCCAGCTGTATGGCATACGCGTCCTCTTCTGTGAGGTTTTCGGGTCTGACTCCTGAGCAGTACGCCCCTTTTGTGAGTGTTTGTGCGGCTGTCGGGCTTGATATGAAGAGAAAGATACTGATTGCAAGGACTTTTACTGAGATGAGTGAGAACCCTTCAAAGAGTGCTATGCCAAGAAGGATACAGGTCTGGCCGAGGGTATCGCATTTTGTTGCAGCATGGAGTCGGCAGAAGAAGTCCGGAAACCTGATGATTCCAATTGAGCCGACTAAAAAAAAAAGCTGCCTGCCAGAAGTAGCACGGCGGAGATGAAGGTCAGGATAGCGGTCATGGAAAGATCCTCCCTGTTGTCAGGTAACGGGATGCAACGATAGTCACAAGAAATCCAAGCATCGCATAGGTCAGAGCGATATCAATGACAAAAGGCTGACCGACCTGGACTGAGATGATGACGAGCATAACCGCTGTTGTTGTTCCTATGATGTTTATTGCCATGATCCGATCCGGCAGTGTTGGCCCCCGTGCCACACGGTACAGGCAGAGGAAAGCGGCAATGCCAAGCATGACAGACGTAATAGTCAGGATTATCTCCATGCCTCACTCCCTTTAAAGAGCCGTAGTACGGCATTGCGAATCTCCTGCGTCTTCTTCTGACCCTCATCCGGTCTGGTCAGGTAATGGATATAGCAGTCCCCTTCCTCTTCGATATCAATTGTCAGGGTTCCCGGTGTCAGTGTCATTGAGTTTCCGAAGGTGGCAAGGGCAGTACTGCCCAACAGATCCGTCGAAAACTTCCGGACAGCAGGAGATATTGGAAGATCCGGGTGGAGAATGATCCGGATGATGTCGATATTGGCTCTGATGATCTCATACTGGAGCCGGATGAAATAGGGGATTATTCCAAGAGCGATCCCTCCTATCCTCCTGAGATCACCCACCTCTCCATCGACGGTAACGATTGGAAAAAGATATGCGATTATGAATGAGGAGATGAGGCCCATGCTGAGGTGCACCCAATCGAGGTGGCCTGAGAGGACGATCCAGAAGAGGAAGAGGATTGTTGCTGTCAGGATGATGCCGATTGGATCTCTTCTGGGCATATGGTGATGTCTCTGTTGGTGAAGAAAAAGGTATTGGTAAGAGTAGATTGGCTTTTGTGTTCTCTTGCTACTTCCTCCATCGTTTGAGTTCGGGAAGGAACTGCCCGCACATCGTCTTTGCTTCTGCATAGGACATAATGCCCATCTCATCGATCTTCTGCGAGCAGAACTCAATCATCTCTTCGAGGGTAATTGACTCATCAATGAATGCCCCGTTCTGGTAGCAGTACAAGCAATACTCAAGGGATTGTGAGCCGTCTTTTTCTGTTCCAAAATGTTCAGGCTCGCTCATGGGCATGCCGCAACTCTGGCAGAATGGTCCTTGTGGGATCTCGTCCATAATGGCATTTCTGTCATCTTTGGTAATAAACAATATAGATGATTGATGCTGGTACTTTCAATAATCTGGATCAATATGTATTTCAAAGGTTGAAACCCCTATATTGATAATTGACAGTGTTTACCATGGGGTCAACAATACTCACGAATGAAGAAAAAAGGGTGAAGGTTTATACGATTGAGCAGAACCCTACGAGATCCCATGAGGTGACGCACGACACTCCTCTTGAATGTTTAAATCTTAACTGGACCGAAAAGGATCTCCCCGAGAGGGAGCGTACAAAGCATGTCCACCGCCTTCATCCCTATCTTGGTAAATATATCCCACAACTCGTTGAGATTTTTTTGAGAAGGTATTTTTCAAGAGGTGAGACTGTCCTGGATCCATTCTGTGGATCGGGGACAACTCTTGTGCAGGCACATGAGCTTGGGATTAACGCAATCGGGTTTGATATATCGGCATTCAATGTCCTTCTTGCACGAGCAAAAACGCAGGAGTACGATCTCTCCTTGATGAAACGGGAAGTTCTTGACATCCTGAATAAAGTCATGTCAGCAACACAGGTTGACTCTGCACAGAGTCGGTTATGGTTTGAGTGTACGCACGGCCCATATCTCTCTGATGAAAATAACGAGTATCTCAATAGATGGTTTGCACCAAAGGCATGTGAAGAGCTGCTCACGTATCGATACTATATCGAAACGGGAGATTATCAGTATAAGGATCTGATGAAGATCATACTCTCCCGCTCCGCTCGTTCTGCCCGATTAACGACGCATTTTGACCTGGACTTTCCAAAGAAACCGGTGACTGAGCCATATCACTGTTATAAACATAAGCGGATCTGTCATCCAACCGAGGAAGCATTCAAATTTTTGAAACGATACAGCAATGATACCATTAAGCGTGTATCTGATTTTGCCGAGCTAAGAACAGATGCATCTGTGAATGTCTACCATGATGACTGCCGGAAGGTCGATTTTCCAGAGGTGCATGGAGTTATTACCAGCCCTCCGTATGTTGGATTGATCGATTATCATGAGCAGCATGCATATGCCTATAATCTCCTCGGGCTTGTGGATAAACGGACTGAC
>NZ_JAUSCG010000235.1 GCF_030651615.1 Methanocalculus sp. | reverse complement strand
GTGGGAAGATGATCTCAGACTCCTTTTGAGTCTCAAACGCGACATCTCCCGAAATATTGGTAAGTCTGACATCCCGGACAGTAGCCGGAACCGCCTCCCCGAGAATCCCGGGCTGCGTAAACTGATACCTGTTCATATCCACTACTTCAACTGCGGCAGAGTAGCCTGTTCCATTCTCATAGATCGAGAACTCTGCATGAAGGGCAGCAGTCGGTGCTGCCAGGATCAGAGCTGCAAGGCAGAGAGCAATGCAGGCAATGTAGCTTCGATCTCGGTCGGAGGGTTGCATTGTTTTATCACCGTTTCGGGGTCTTTCAACAGATGGCCGGTCACGACACAGACGATCCTCTCATCTGAATCAATCGCACCCATCTCTATAAGTTTCTTTATTCCTGCAACTGATGCAGCAGAGGCGGGTTCCACCCCAATTCCCTCCATCCGTGCGAGATCCCGCTGCATAGAGAGGATCTCGGCATCAGTCACAGACTCTGCAAGACCACCAGTCTCCCTGATCGCCCTGAGCGCCTTTTCTGCATTAACAGGGGCACCAATTCGGATTGCAGTCGCGATCGTCTCGGGATTTTGATCAGGTATCACTTCCGGGAAATTTCCTTTTATGGCCCGGACAACCGGTGCCGATCCTTCTGCCTGAATACCGGTCATCATTGGCAGGCGATCGATCCATCCAAGCTCTCTCCACTCGATAAGACCCTTATGTACAGCTGAGATGTTCCCTGCATTTCCAACCGGGAGCACCAGACGATCCGGTACTGCTCCAAGCTGGTCGACAACCTCAAACCCTATCGTCTTCTGACCCTCAAGCCGGTATGGATTGATAGAGTTCAGGAGATAAATTCCATGCGAGATGCAGAGTTCCTGGACCATCTCAAGAGTTCGATCGAAGTTACCTGCAACCGATATAACCCGCGCACCATGCATCAGCGCCTGAGCAATCTTCCCGATGGCAACCTTTCCTGCCGGAAGAAGAACAACTGCAGGAATGCCTGCCCTGGCGGCATAGGCAGCGAGACTGGCTGAAGTATTTCCGGTGCTGGCACAGGCAACCATCTTCATATCAAGCTGAAGTGCCATTGATACGCCGAGAGTCATTCCACGATCTTTGAAAGATCCTGTCGGGTTCATGCCTTCATGCTTGGCATACAGATGCGGAAGGCCAAGAGACTCCCCAATCCGTTTCAGGTGATAGAGGGGGGTTCCCCCTTCCTGCAAAGTCACCGGTGGGATGTTAACCGGTAACAACTCACGATATCGCCAGACCGAGAGCGGCCGGGAGGAGAGATCAGATCGGGATACCGAAACAGCATCAAGATCATACTCGACCGCGAGGAGATGGCCACACGCAGAACAGGTGTATACCACCGAATCAGGAGAATATGCCTTTTTGCAATGTATACAAACAAGACGATGCATGCCTACAGATTCGAGCCGAAAGATAATAAGGAAGGCGTATCACCTGACCCGGGCTGCAAGAAAGAAGAGGGACCAGAGAAGTGCAAGAATGAGAATACCAAAATACTGGTACAGCTCTTCTGGAATGATCAGATATGCAGGTTTTATTAGCAGAAAGAGAACTGCAAGCCCAAGTGTCGAAGCAAACATGAGAGAACGGATATCTGTTTTATCGCCGGTTTTGATCGTCCCACACCACCTCCGTTCAGAGAGGGGAAAGAGCCATCCGATTCCAGATACTGTGCAGGTATCTGCCAGAAGATGAATGAGTGCACCGAACAGAAAAGCCCCTGAGAAGAGGAGGATCTGATCGGTATATTCCATCTCAAGAAGATCCACACCCAGAAGAAGGAAGATACAGATGAATACCGACATAATGGCAAGCCCGGCTAATGAGTGAAGAAGACCACGATGGCGCGGAGTACATCTCCTGCCATATATTGCCATCAGGAGGAGTGAGACGGGATAGTAAATCAGATAACGGATAGTAAGCCCAAAGAGATAGGTCACAAGTGAGAAGGATAACGGGTCCTTCCCCCTCCGGAAGATAGCAGATCTCTTCGCATCAGCATCAGGTGCAAGTGAACCGATGAAGAGACCCGTAAATACAAGAAGACATGCCTCAAAGGAAGATATGAAAGGGATAACGAATACCCCGCCTGAGAGGAGAGAGAGGACGAGGTGTTCTGAACCCTTCATTGAAGGGTATTACTCTGGTTTATTTACATGTAAAGGTCACGCCGTGCGTCTTTTTGTACAGGAAAGAGACTGCGTGATCGATGAACCAGATTCGGATCTATCGGGGCTGAGATCAATGCCTCATCTTCACCACCCCTGCAGAGGGTCTCACCGGTCGGATCAACGATAAGTGAACCCCCACAATAGCGATCGATCGGGGTTATACCGGTTGTGCAGACTCCTGCAACAAAGAACTGGTTTTCAACGGCACGTGCCCTGATAAAGAGATCAAAATGGTTCAGACGGCTGCATGGCCATGCCGCAGGCACAACAATACATTCCACACCACGATCTGCATACCTGCGAAAGAGTTCAGGAAAACGGAGGTCATAACAGATGGCCAGACCAATCGAAACACCGGCACAGGTACCAACAACCAGATCATCTCCGGGACGATACACCAGATTTTCACCACCGGGTGAGAATAGATGCATTTTTGCGTATCGTGCATGGATTGAACCGTCAGGGCTGATGAGAAGTGCAGTATTTTTTATACCAGATTTACCCACTTCACGATGCGAACCAACGATCCATGCACCATGCTCTTCTCCAATCCGGCACCATCTCCTGGCAATCGGACCATCTTCCCCCTCAGCAAAGAGAGAAGAGGAGGGGTCCCAGCCTGTTGGAAACTGCTCTGGAAATATGATGAGATCAGCACCCAACTCAACAGCCGCCTGCACTGCTTTATTAGCTTTCTTCAGACCGGCATCAGGGTCTTCAAAAACGGAGGCGAGCTGGGCACAGCAGATCTCCATCTACTCCTCCGGAGTCTCCTTTTTCTCTGAATACCCCCTCAGTATGACAACGATTGCCACCATTGCAATAAGCATAGCAATCACAAAGAGAATAACCGGCATATAGACGATTTCATATCCAAGCGTCATCAGGCCAACAATTCCCGCCCCAATGATCATACAAACCCCAAGAAAGAGGAAGAAGAGATCAAAACCATCAATCTGTATCATTCATAGACCTCCAACAAGAACCGGAAACGCCTGCCGGAGTCCGGTAATAACGAACTGAACGGCAATTGCAATCAGTATCATACCCATCAGCCGTCCGATGACACGATACTCACGCGACCCGATATGTTTTGTTATCAGATCAGCGTTCTTCATACTATAATAATTCACCATGATAACGATCGGGCAGAGAAGAATTATCGCCGCCATTGCCTCTATACCAATATCAACTGCCTCATTCATGAGTACAATAACTGTTGTTATCGTTCCGGGTCCGGCTATCATTGGAACTGCAAGCGGCATCATGGCGATATCATCCGCATCGATACCCTCATACTTCTCAGTTGCGGTCATCTTCGTCCGTGACGTCTTTGCATAGACCATCTCCATCCCTATTCCGAAAAGAAGGATACCCCCTGCCACCCGAAATGCCTCAAGAGAGATTCCAAAGATCTGAAGGATCGCTCCACCAGCCAGTGCAAAGGCAAGAATAACGATAAGAGCAACACGGTTTGCTTCATATGCCACGCTAAGTCTGGTCTTTACATCCATCGTATCCGTCAGAGTCACATAGATGAGCATCGCTGCAAGGGGATTTACGACGATGAAGATCGATGAGATCGAGAGGAGAATGAAGGTCAGGAGATCGACCATTAATGAAGTGTAGATCCTTTATGCTTAAGGCAATTCCGGGTGGGATCGCAAAAAAAAGTGGAGGTGATTGGTATTACTCGTAGATCATCGAATCTGCGATACCAGAATATGATACCAGTTCTTCATTTCTGAAATGAATGCCGATCTCACGTTCTGCAGACTCAGGCGAGTCTGAGGCATGAATGACATTTCTCCCAATATCAACGGCGAAATCACCGCGAATGGTACCGGAGAGCGCCTCTGCCGGATTTGTTGCACCGATGAGTGACCGGATAATTTTCACGACATTGTTTCCTTCCCAGACCATCAGAAAGACCGGACCACTCATGATATAGGTCTTCAGGCCGGGGAAGAAAGGCTTCTCAATATGTTCACGGTACTGTTCCTGAACACGGGCGTCAGAAAGCTCCTCAAATCGCGCAGCGACCAGTTTCAGACCTTTCTTCTCAAACCGGGAGACGATCTCGCCGATGAGTCCTCGCTGGACACCATCCGGCTTAACCATCACAAAGGAGCGCTCCATTTTGGATCACTCCTTTCCACGAGCCTTGCGGCCTGCTGCGGTCCACTCGACACGACGCGGAACTCTGCGGAGCTTGTAATTGCTCTGGCACTTCGATGAGCAGAAATAAAAGACTGCACCATCTTTCCTGACGAAGAGTTTTCCCGTCCCGGGCTCGAGCTGTTCTCCACAGAAACTGCAGATATACTTCTCAACCATCCGCTTCACCGCCTCGATAGCTTCTTGGCCTCACGTTCCGTCTCAAGGAGCATCAGGATATCTCCCTCACGGATCGGCCCGAATGTGTTCCGGGTGATAATCCGCCCCTTGTTTGGGCCATCAAGGATACGGCACTTCACCTGAGACGCTTCACCATGCATCCCGGTAAGACCGATCACTTCGATGACTTCTGCCGGCGTTCCATTATCTGCCATAGAACACTCAGCCTCTCAGTGCGGCAACCTGTTTCACGAGCTCTTCTACGAGATCCTTGCCTTTTCCGGACTTCACGATCGCAACTGCAGCTGAGCCTACATCAAGGCCACAGGCAGCACCGATCTCAGACTGCTTATTGATGAAGATAAACGGGATCTGCTTCTCCACGCAGAGCGGGGGGAGATGCATCACGATCTCTTCAGGCTCGACGTCTCCGCCGATCAATACAAGCTGAGCGATGCCACGTTCAATGGCTTTTGTCGCTTCGTTGGATCCTTTCTTTATCTTACCGGTGTCCCGTGCAAGTTCAAGAGCTTCAAGGGCATTGTTCTGAAGCTCTTCGGGGACTTCAAACTGTTGGTACATCTTTGACATAACTCACCTCATTCAGGAGGAGATGACTCCTCCATCATCACTCATCAGCGGTTCAAGAACCGATGCTGGCGTAACCATATTATTACACAGAGAAGGGGGATAAAGGTTCGTCTGTAAGGAGGATCATGACACCAGATAAACCAGAGTATCATTCGCTTCAAAGACGATTTCAAGCCCTTTTTCTGGAATTTGAACAGAATAACGCTCTCTTTCAAATGATCCGACAACCAGATGGCTGATGCCATATTCCCGCAGGAGCTGAAGGCTTTGGTCAGGCACCTCATATATTGCTTTGACATCCGTGATCCTCTCAGCATACCAGCCATCCTCGTTCGACCTCCAGACCACTTCATGTCCGGGCCACCCCAGAACTGTTGGGATACCTGTAAACGATGAAATCCGCCCGGCATACGTATAATCATCTCCGATTGCTTCAACAATACGGATATCCCCCTCAAGTGAACGGAGGTATGTGATAGCTGCTGCATCACCCGGATGTGCAGAGGAGAGCCATGCCGCGCCATCAAGAGTGCCGGACCCATACCCATAGGTGAGCGGCACAAACGGCGGTATCAGAATAAGAATGATCACTATACCACAGACGGAACCCCACCTCATCCATGAAGGAAGCGCGCGAGGCAACTGAACTCCGGAGAGCCATCTTCCCACAATGACCGAGGCAGAAAGACCCATCAGAACCCATGCAGTAGTGTAGAATTTAAAGACGGTGTTCATCCGGTAATACATCTCCCCCATATTATCCCGAAGGAAGATGAGTTCACAGAAGACAATGACTGAAAGGCCTGCAATAGCTAGGATCTCTTCAGCCCTCCGACCACCCTTGACGACGATCAGCACGATGGCAAACAGAGCGATTCCTGCGGCTCCATATCCGGCA
>NZ_JAUSCG010000232.1 GCF_030651615.1 Methanocalculus sp. | reverse complement strand
CCCGGAAACAAGCTCACCAACTGTCTTCTCAACAATATAATCGACGATATAAGTCGGTGTGTAGAAGACCCCTCCCGCTTTCCTGACCTCCGGCTTGTATTCGACCTTTGCCTGACCACCATCGGTGAGCCGGATCACCTTTCCGAGGAACTGTTCATAGACATGACCGAGGATCTCTGTTGGGATCACCGAGAACTCAAAGGGACTTTCAGGATAATAGAGGCGGTTGATAATCTCCTTGAGCACCTTATCATCGATTACAACCGACAGGGAGAGGGTATCGGGGATCTCCGTTCTCCCCTTCTCCTCCTGGAAATAGAAGAGCCCTGAATTATAGCGGTCATCTGCTTCGATGAAGATATCGCAGAGCCGTTTGTAGATCCCTGCACCGTCCCTGAGATCGTTCAGCCGCCCATACCTCTCAATCCCCCTGTCCTCACACAGATCCTGAGGAAGATGATCCGGTCAATCGTCCGCTGGACAATGGTATTCAGCGCTTCCAGCGTGATATCATTCCGAAGAGCGATATTTCTGGCAAGGAGGTCCCGCCACTTCTCAATATCCTCAAGGAACGCATCATCCACGCGAGCGGTTCCACGCTTGCCCTTTTTGGATTCGGCAAACGTATCAAATGATCCGAGCTTGATCGATTCCTGCGCGAATATCTCCTCGATCCAGCCCCATTTCTCCGGATATTCTGTGAAGGTGAAGTAGGCGATCCGGGCGGTTGCGGAAGTATCGTTCTTTCCAATCGGGATTGTGCAGTCATAGACTGCAAACTCTTCAAAATCAGTCAGGATGCTCAGTTTCAGGTTTGCATTCCAGGCATACCTCCTGAGCTGGAGGGCTGCATTGGTATCCTCTTTGATATTGACCTCGGGCTTCTTTGCCTCGACAATGAATTTTGTCTGCCCCCCGATCCGGAATGCATAATCGATGAAGAGTGTCTTTCCCCGGATCTTGATCGGCTCTTCATGGGCGACCTCCTTGTAGGCTTCCGAATACCCTTTGTTGTTATCAACATCCCATCCAAGTGCATGGAAGAAGGGATCGAGAAACTGCCGCCTGAGTTCTGTCTCATTCTTCTGCCCCCTGAGATATGAGGGGAGGTGAAACTCGAAACGCTGGACAAGACTTCGTATCGCATCAGGGCATGCAGCCGGTTCAACCATTGTAATCAATTGGAGGGATGGGGTTTTGGAATAGAAAAAGAGGTATGATCTGTAGCTCTATAAATTCTGACCGGATTATGGAGTTTTATCTGCCAGGAACCTATCTGAAAGCAGCATGATGTCATGAAGGTCAATAACATGGTATCCGTCATCCTGTAGTTGTTCTTTCCCGTCAATTTCCTTTGCGATCAGCACATAACGTTCTTTACGATCACCATTTCTCCATCGCACGCTTTCCGCCTTCTTCTGGAGGGTTAAAATGACTAAACGGGCTTCTGCAAGTGATAGCAATCCGGAAGGAATCGGAACTCAACTACACAATCGATGAAGATGTTGAGACATAAGTAGACTACTTTGGTATCAACTAACGAGATTAAGGTGATGGCGTGAGGTGGATACCTTGTATGAGGCTATCAAAACGATCACCTCTCTGGGTGATGGCGTGTGGTGGATCGGTTTTACATTTTAAGCATCGTCTTCAGTAATTAATTTAAACTTCAAGTAACAATTATGATCAACGAACTAATACTTGCTGAAGTGGTGTGCGGGAAAAATGAAAGAAAAATTTTTGGAAATTGTCCATGAATCCGGAAATTTGAACTCAAAGTTATTTTCAATTAGCCGGATAAAAATTCTATGGGCCTTATCAGAACTCGGCGAAGACGGAGCAACAGCAAGGCAGATTAAAAATGGTCTTAATATCGGAAGTGACGGCTCAACATATTCAAATTTAAATGCCCTTGTAGAGATGGGTTACCTGCGGATGGAAAAGGTCAGATTTGAATCAAAGGAAAATCTTGAATTATATGTAATTACTCCCGCGGGACTTGAAGAGTGGAATAAAATAAAAAAATGGTTTGATCTGCTTGTATGTGAGGGTGAATAAGATGGGAGATTGGAAGAAAGCAATTGCAGTATTTAAGGAGATGGAATTTCCCTTAGACTGTGATGAATTTGAGGGCAAAATTATTGCTCAAAAGACGATATGTCTTCTTCAGTTAAAGGGGATGAATCTGAATTATCCTTTTGGAATGTATGTTCGCGGTTCTTATTCCCCGGCATTTACCAAAGATTATTATGATCACAAACAGGAGTTTAAAAGCCTTAGTTCATGTTCTGTATTATCAGATGAAGAGAAAGTGATGGTAAAAAATCTTGATGATCTCTTTTTGAAGAACGCTCCTCTTCTTGAGATTGGTGCAACATATGCCTTTATTGTTGAAAAAACAAACAGAACGCCAATAGAAGCATTCCGTATTATCAAAGAGACTAAGGGTTTTTATCGTGACACCCAGATTGCAAAAGGTATCTCAAAGGTGAAACAATTTTTATTTGAACCAACTGAAAAAGACCTTGAGTGGCTTAAAAATGAGACCGGGCCGATTCAGCGTGCATCTATTCAATCAATGAGGTATTAGGGATGGACTTCAATGAACCTGGAGAAGTCTGGTTTATTGAACTTGAAAACAGTCGCGGGCACGAACAGTCCGGGACACGTCCGGCAGTTGTTCTTGCAAAATCTTTCGGGATGCATACGGTTGTTCCCCTTACCACATCGGAGAATGGATTCAATTTTCCTCATACACATATTATTAACCCGGATTCAAAAAACGGTCTTTCAAGCTTAAGTTTTGCAATGTGTTTTCAGGTTTTATCTCTTGATAAAGAGAGGTTTTTGAATAAAATAGGTGTGCTTTCAGAAAGCGATCTGGAGTGTATTAAGGAACTTTTAAAGGATCTGCTGGATTTATGATTTCCAGATTGAAAAAAACAAGTAACTGGTCAGCACCCATCACCTATCCTAACACCCACCCTGAATTATATGTTACACTGTATTCGCTCCACAAAAACCGATCCGGAAGGAACCGGAGCTCACCATCACGATTGACGAAGGTTTGTTGAGACCTAAGTATACTACTTTGTTGTCAACAAACTGGAGAGCATTAAAACAACATCCTTCCAATATTATGGTATGGAATTTCGACTTGGTTTCTCATTTAGATCCTCTGTTCGAGCAGAGAATTGTTCGATACTGCGATCTCTACCCTTAAGAACGAATGCTCAGGATCAAAGCATCCAAATAATGAGCGAATTAAGCCTTAATCTAGATTTTACGACCTTAAAAGAGAGCCGCCGGAGGGAGTTGAACCCTCGACCTGCTGATTACGAATCAGCCGCTATGCCGGGCTAAGCCACGGCGGCACTGCGTCTACTATATACGCGTTGAAAAGGTTAAAAGGTTCTGATCTCCCCTTCAGGAGTACCCACGCATTGTCACCGAGTCGCCGGTCTGCTGCTCCTTTGGCGCTTCGATCGTTCCGAACTTTGTTTCAAACTCGGCAATACTCTGTTGCAGAACCGTCAGAAACTTCTTTGCATGCTTTGGGCTGATGGTTACGATCGATTTTGCCTTCGCCTGATTGATATTTGGGATCTGGTGAAGGAAGAGGAAGGTGAATTCGTCATCACGGAAGGCGATCTGGATCATATTGCTGTAGACCGGATCGAGATCCTGGGGCACGTTTACGGTGATCTCCTTCTGAGCCATGCAAATCTATTAGCGGATTGGAATGAAAAGCTTTGTGAAAGATGATTTCGCCTGCTTCCGGAGAAGAACCACAATGTATCCCCGTCTCAATGATCGTCAGATCCTCTGTCTGCCCTCTCCGGGTATACCTTGAACGGCACGAACCGATCGAAGAGCCATATGCCTATACAATCGCCAAACAGGTCGGCTATCACCTGGGAAGTGAACGTGACACTGAGATGATCTGGGATGAGATCCGGGTTGTTCGGCCCGAAATCCCTGATACGATGCGATCGTACCTCAATGACTGCATCACTGCATGGAATGGTATTTCATGGGAGATCCCGCGGGCAACAGATATCTCCGTCAAAAATGTCAAATATGCGATAACCGGTCGTATCGACTGGCTCTTTGACACAGAACCTGAGATCGGTATTCTCAGGGCAACACGCGCCCCGACCTACGGGGTCTGGCGGCAGGATAGGATACGGGCGGCGGCATATCTCCTCGCATCTGAGGGGATAAATGCTGAGCTGTTTAACTCGGCACGGATCGTCTATCTGCCATCCGGGATCGTCCGTCCGGTCGTCCCGGGTGTATCAGATCGGAGATCACTCTTCTCTTCACTCCGGCAGGTTGAAGCAATCTATCGGGGCGAGATGCCAAAGGCTCCACCAAATGCCCCCTGTGACCGGTGTCCAAAAAAAGAGGTCTGTCGTCGTGAACCCACAACACTCTTTGACCGATTCTTCAGGAGATCCTGATCGGATCACCGGTCAAGGAGTGTCCGTGAGAGGATATATTCGCCCCGCGCCTCGCGGGTTGTTCCGACGATCAGCCACTTCTCGTCTCCGTGATCCTCCACAACACCTGCTGCCTCGATCTGCTCTCCGGCAAGTGCCTGACCCGCATACGTGTGGGTGAAGGAGAGGACGTAGCTGATCTCGTCGTGGTCGATTGCATAGACTGATGGATTATCAAAAGCAAGAGAGGCATCCGTTACGCGGGCTTCGATCACGTCGCGGCCTATCGCCTCCCCTTTTCTGATGGTGACGGCATTCTGGTGGTTGTAGCCGCGTGAGAAGAGGAGGTCAAAGTATGTCCCTTCATACTCTCCCCTGTTGAACTTCCGCTCTTCATGGGCGACAAAGTCATCAAAACCGATCTCCGGTACCCGTTTTCGATAGACTTTTCGCCACATCTCTTCACTCATTGAAGGGATCTTTCCTGCTGCAACCGCCCCGGCAAGCTGCCGCTGAGCCGAGAACCAATCCTCACCATAGACGACGAGATCGATGTCAGATGCCTCATTCTCAAGCCCGCAGAGGAGCGATCCGGTACAGCCGTAACTCCTGTCAGGGAGGGAGAAGAGGCCCATCAGACTTCGTACCCTCTGATTGCGCCTGATAATTCCCGCCATCTGCTCTTCAGGCTTCAGAATGGATGTGATCTCAGTTAATGGAATTCGGTGGACGGTATCTGCCCATTCCGGTCTGTTCTCCCTGATCCAGTTAAATGCCTCATCAAATTCTACTTTCCGATACCGTCTTCCATCCGGCCCTGTTCTCTCCCCTTCCGGATCAGAGAGGTACCGAAGGACACAGCCAGCCCGCTCATCATTATCATAGACCGAGACGGCATAGATGCCGCCATCC
>NZ_JAUSCG010000230.1 GCF_030651615.1 Methanocalculus sp. | reverse complement strand
CAAAGTCACGCTGTTCATCATTTTTCAGATTGTGCTTTGCTGCGAGAGATATGAATTGTTCCATGATTTGATGGAGCTCTGCTCTCCCACGATCGGACATGACATAATCAGCCGGATCAGGTTTATCACGGGGGAGATTCGCAAAATAATTGTATCGATCTGCCGGAACAAGGATCGTCCAGGTATAATATGCATTTTTGTAATACCAGCGATAGACCTGGGTGGTATCTTCAGTCAGGAGTTTGAGTGGAACTGACGGTGTTGGTGATGGTGTGAGAGGGCCGGGTAATGGGAGTTGGCCGACGAAGACTGTCACATCACCATATCCATATTCAGATGGAGTAATGGTTGGAACAGCATCTCCCGGCACATAGGAGATCTCCTCATCCGGGTCGACACATCCTGAGATACTGATGAAGAGAAGGAGGAGGGCGATGCAGAAGAGTCCTGCCCCATATCCGGAGTGCGGATCCCGGTAGAATTGAGAAGAACGCATTCTCTCCCCTACCGAATCTGTGCTTTCTCTTTTAGATTGCTCTTTAGTTCTGTGCATTGGTGATACAGATTCATGATCGCAGTCTTCGTACGATGAAGCTCTGCAAATTCTTGTGAAGAGATATCAGACTCTGTAATCTGATCAAGGCTGGAAGCAGCAGAAAAGGCTTTTCCAGACATTTCATTGAGCTTCTCCTCTGCAAGGTTAAGCTCCTGTTTCAATCCGACATAATTAAATGTTGTATAATACTGGTCTGCCTTCGTGATATGTCCCCGATATGACTGAAAATCATCTTTAACTATCTGAGAGGCGGATCTGAGCGCTTCTGTCCATGTGTAATATGCATTATACCGTGCAATCTCTTTCACATCTTCTTCTGAGATAACTTCCATCTCTAAAAAGATCTGATCAATTATATAGATCTGATCATCAAGAGTGAAGGGGTTCGTCTGCCCTTCAACAAGATTCAGTTCTTCCAATGCATCGGTTGCAGACATGAGGTGATCAGAAATTTCATCAAGCGGTGTTGAACCAAATGGACACCCGGAAACCATAACAGCCACTATAGTAAGGAGCAATAGTGTTACCACACCACATTTCATCTTCTTCACCATACCAATTATTATTATAACATGATGTAATGATAGTCTTTTCTGGTCTTCCCGGACAGCTGCCCATTCACAACCGGGGAAGAAGACTCATTGCTATTGAGATAATACAATATTAGAAAGATCGGTGTTATACCATGTCAGAAAAAACAGTAGTGCTATCATTTTCAGGGGGGCTTGATACCTCCATCTGTGTTCCGCTGTTAAAGGAACGATATGGATTTGATCGGGTCGTCACCGTTGCCGTCGATGTCGGGCAACCTGAAGAAGAAGTGAAGATGGCAACAGACAAAGGCCGGCTCATTTCCGATCTCCATTACACTCTCGATGCAAAGGAAGCTTTTGTAAAGAACCACATCTTTCCGGCGATAAAAGCAAACGGATCCTATGAAGGCTATCCGATGGGAACATCTCTTGCCAGACCGTTGATCGCAGAAGAGACGGTTAAGATTGCAAAGAAGGAAGGGGCAACAGCCATTGCTCACGGGTGTACCGGAAAGGGGAACGACCAGCTCAGATTTGACTTTATCTTCAGACTGCATGGATTTGAGATCATTGCTCCGATGCGTGAGATGAACCTTACCCGTGAGTGGGAGATCGAATATGCTGAAAAGCATAATATTCCAGTTCCTGTTGTGAAAGACAAGCCATGGAGTGTTGATGAGAATATCTGGAGCCGGAGTATCGAAGGCGGAAAACTTGAAGATCCTGCATATCATCCGCCTGAAGAGATCTACCACTGGACTATAGCACCACGGGATGGCCCCGACACCCCTGAAGCGATCACAATCGAGTTTAAGCTCGGTGTTCCTGTTGCATTGAATGGGGTGCCTATGGATGGCATTAGTCTGATCAATAAGCTCAACACCATCGCCGGTCGGCATGGTATCGGCAGAAACGATATGGTTGAGGACCGTATTCTCGGGTTAAAGGCGAGAGAGAACTATGAACACCCGGCTGCAACGGTGATCCTGGCAGCCCATAAGGATCTGGAACGACTCACCCTTACCCGGCAGGAGCTTGCATTCAAGGTTGGTGTCGACGATAAATGGTCCGAACTTGCCTATATGGGTCTTGTCTATGAGCCGCTTTATCTTGCGCTGAATGCATTCATCGATACCACCCAGAGACGTGTGAACGGAACAGTCGATCTGGAACTCTTCAAGGGAAGTGTCCGTATCCTCGGAAGGTCATCACCTGATGCACTATACTCAAATGATCTCGTATCCTTCGACAGTACAACACTTGATCAGGCTCATGCGATCGGATACTCGGTCTTCTTCGGCCTTCAGGCACGAATGGTACAAAAAAAGTAGGTTACTGGAGGAGTGTTCCGGCATTCGGACCCGGAGCACACTCATAAATCTCAGTCACAGTCAGGATAAGGAGGGATTTGCCGGGGAGATTGGGCTTCTTCTCATGAAGGATCGTCCGCATCTTCTCAACATTCTCCCCGCTCTTTTCCACCTTTACGTCACACTTAAGCTGGACACATCCACCAATAGTCCGGCTCCAGACATAGAGTGCAGCATGCGGGTTCTCAAGGACATTCTGAATCGTCTTCTTCATGAAGTTGTCACCGATCCAGATGGTCTTCTCATCCATAACCCAGATGCTTCCCATCGGGGCGACGTTTGGTATTCCTTCTTTTGACGCGGTCGCCAATGGGAGGATTCCCACTTCGGCGATTGAGTCTTTGAGTTTCTGATCAATCGTTACCATACTCTGGAGATGATGATATCAGAATACATAAACATTGTGTCTTGCGTCAAGTATTAACGAAGAGATCCGTCTCACAGAAACGGGTATTGTCAAAGAGACCACGCTCGGTCAGTCGCAGCTCCGGGATGACGGTGAGTGCAAGGAATGAGAGGTACATAAAGGGGTTCCCGATTGTACCAAGCGAACGGGCATGATTATCCAGACGGCCAAGAGCATCAACAACCTCTGGATATGGCTTCTCAGACATGATACCACCCCATGAGAGTGGAAGAACAGACGTCTCCGATCCGGAGACGACGGCCATCGCACCGTTATGGGATGCGACAATTCGTATTGCCATGGCAATATCAGAATCATCTGCTCCAACCGCGACGATATTGTGAGAGTCATGCGATACACTGATCGCAAGGGCTCCGTTGGAGAGACCAAATCCCCGGACAAGACCAAGACCAAAACCACCTGCATGGTACCGGTCGCAGACGACCGCCTTCAGGATATCAGATCTTGTATCGGGGAGATTAGATCCGATAACATCATGAATCTCCTCTACTGTAGTGATCTGCCCGGGAATGATCCCGATCACCCGTGCAGGACCAATTCCGGTGATCACAAGATCTGCTCTGTCAGGAAGCCGGCATGAGAATCTGGTCTTCAGGGGGAGTGGGGGGCGATAGGGGAGATCCACAATCTGCTGACCCCTCTTGAAGGTCTTTTTCACCGAGAAGCCATCTGAATCTTCAAGGACGATAAAGTCCGCAATCCGTCCTGGTGTAAGGGCACCGCGATCATTAAGGCAGAACCGCTCGGCCGGAGTGAGTGTCGCCATTCTGAAGGCAACCTCTTCAGAAACACCAGATGAGAGGGCTATCCGTATGCAGTCATCAATAGATCCGGCAGCATCAAGCATATCTGCATGCCGGTCATCGGTTGCAAAACTACATCTGGATGCTGTCCTGCAGTCTGCCAGAGGGGCAAGATCCCGCAGGTTTCGGGCTGCAGCCCCTTCTCTCATAAAGATATACATTCCTTTTATGAGTTTCTCTTTCGCTTCATCTGCGGTGATGCACTCATGGTCGCTCTGAATACCTGATCGGATATAGAGATCAAGTGCTGCTCCGGAGAGCATGGGTGCATGGCCGTCAACGATACTGGAGAGAGCAATCTTCTTCAGAACCTCAGGATCTTCTCCAAGAACCCCGGGGACATTCATCATCTCCCCAAGACCTATCACTGAATCATCAGAGAAAAGGGGGATAAGATCATCAGCAGTGAGGGTTGCACCTGCACAATCCATCGGGGTTGCCGGAACACAGGAAGGAAGCATAAAGAAGATGTCAAGTGGAGTCCTCTTTGAATCATCTATCATCGCTTTGATGCCGGGAATTCCGGCAACATTTGCAATCTCATGAGGGTCAGCAATTACTGTTGTTGTACCATGTTTCAACGCCAATCTTCCAAACTCTGCCGGGGTGAGAAGTGAACTCTCGATATGGAGATGTGCATCAATAAGTCCTGGAAGAATACGTGCCCCTTCAAAATCAAGTATCCTGGCAGCAGAGTATTCTGATCCAAATCCCATGATGTAGCCATCTCTGATTGCTAAGGAATCATCTGTCCAGTCACAGATGAATGGGTTGAAGATCGATATGTTCTGAATGATAAGATCGGCACGATAGGGATCAGTGGTCATACGTTATCCATTATTAAACTGTAAAATCAATAATTCTCCCTGCTATACGGGTACCTTCATAAAAGATGATCATATGTGCTTTATAGACTCCTTCTGAGATTGGAGCAGAGATAACAAGGCTACGATCTCCCGGCG
>NZ_JAUSCG010000225.1 GCF_030651615.1 Methanocalculus sp. | reverse complement strand
ACATGTTGTTGCGATGCTGGCATGTGCGAGAATTGGAGCCATTCACAGTATCGTCTATGGAGGCTTTGGAGCAGCGGCATTAAATACCCGAATTCGTGATGCCCAGGCAAGAATTGTCATCACAGCAGATGTTGGATATCGTCGCGGCAAACGTGTGCCACTCAAGACGATAGTCGGAGAGGCGGTTATAAATGCCCCCAGCATCGAGAAGATCATTGTTCTTCGACGTGAAAAGCCACAAGTTGAACTCGTCTCCGAGATGGAGATTGACTACCACGAACTGATCGAGGCTGCAAATCAGATCTGTGAACCAGAAGTGATGGATGCAGAAGATCCGCTCTTCATCCTCTACACCTCAGGAACGACCGGTCAACCGAAAGGGATCGTCCATACCTGCGGAGGTTACATGGTCGGAACTTACTATACAACGAAGTACATCTTCGACATGAAAGAGAATGATGTTCACTGGTGTACTGCCGATCCCGGCTGGATTACCGGTCACAGCTATATCGTCTATGGCCCTCTGGCAGCAGGAGCAACAATCCTGATCACCGAGACAGTGCCTGACTATCCCGACCCGGGCATCTGGTGGAAAATTATAGAAGAGTTTGGTGTTACGATCTTCTATACTGCACCAACAGCGATCAGAATGTTCATGAAAGTCGGAGAGGAATGGCCGAATAAGGCAAACCTCGACACACTCAGGATCATCGGATCGGTTGGGGAACCACTTAATCCTGAGGCATTTGAATGGTATCATCGGGTCATAGGTAAATCGGCATGCCCCATTCTTGACACATGGTGGCAGACAGAGACCGGCATGCACATGATAACCACCCTCGTAGGTGAGCCGATGAAACCCGGTTTTGCGGGGCGTCCGATCCCGGGAGTTCAGGTGGATGTTGTTGACAAGGAGGGTAACCCGACTCCTCCGAATGTCGGAGGTCTGCTCGTCATCAAAGAGCCATGGCCATCAATGATGAGGACGGTTCATAAAAATGATGAGCGTTACCGTCAGTACTGGTCGACGATCCCGCCATATTATACAGCAGGGGATCTTGCTGTCAAAGATAAAGACGGGTACATCATGGTGCTTGGAAGATCCGACGACATTATTATCGTTGCAGGTCATAACATCGGAACTGCCGAGGTTGAGAGTGCCCTCGTCTCTCATGAGGCAGTTGCTGAGGCTGCGGTCATCGGAAAACCGGACGCGCTCAAGGGACAGGCAGTTAAGGCGTTTGTCATCCTGAGAATAGGTTTTGAGCCGAGCGAAAAACTGAAGAACGAGCTGATCTACCATGTCAGAATGGGTATCGGGCCAATAGCTATGCCGTCAGAGATTGACTTCGTCTTATCTCTTCCAAAGACGAGGAGTGGAAAGATCATGCGCCGTGTCTTAAAAGCACAGGAGATGGGAATTGACCCCGGTGACATATCAACACTGGAAGAATAATTTCCCATTCTTCTTTCATACTATGAAATAAACCTGGTTATACCATGCAGAATGCACAATTATTCGGATTTCCGGCGGAGAAGGGCAGGTGGCTCTTTGTACTCCTCGGGTTGATCATCAACATCTGTCTTGGAAGTATCTACGCATGGAGTGTCTTTGTGACCCCTCTCACACAGTACTTCACTACAGAATATGGTAAAGTGGTTACTGCAAATGAGATCCTGATGCCATTTTCTGTCTTTCTTGCCGCTTTTGCTTTGGCAATGCCATTGGTTGGAAAGTTCATAGATCAATTGGGTCCGCGTAAGATGATGATCATTGGCGGTTTCCTTACCGGATGTGGCTGGCTGCTCGCATCAATGGTCACCTCCGTTGAGATGCTCTACCTCGTCTATGGAGTGATCGGTGGTGCGGGTGTTGGGATCTCATACGGTGTTCCGGTTGCACTTGCTACTCGCTGGTTCCCTGATAAAAGGGGGTTTGCAGTTGGCCTCGCTCTACTTGGATTTGGGTTCTCTGCATTTATATCAGCAAATATCGCCGGTATACTCATACCGATGATCGGTGTAATGAGTACATTCCGCATATTCGGAGTGGCATTCCTCGTTATCATCACACTCTGTGCACTCCCGCTCAGGTTCCCGGAATCTGGATGGGCACCGGCAGGCTGGACACTTCATCCAACATCTGCTGCTGAGACCTGTGAGTGTGATCGCGCAAGGATGATACGGACACCAACCTTCTATGGCCTCTGGGTCTGCTACTTCATAGGATGCCTCGCCGGACTGATGGCTATCTCTATTGCTCAACCTGTCGGTGTGGAAGTTATCGGGATTACACCAGTCTTTGCAACAGCACTTGTCGGAGTATTTGCCATATTTAATGGTGGAGGCAGGCCGGTCTTTGGATGGCTGACAGATCATCTTCGTCCTGCACGAGCCGCAGTGCTCTCCTTCCTCCTGATAGCCGGTTCATCTCTCCTGCTCTGGCTCGTGCCATCCGAGATCACCTATGTTGTATCATTCTGTATATTATGGGGATGTCTTGGAGGATGGCTTGCAATAGCACCAACAGCAACGGCCCGGTTCTTTGGAACATGCGACTATCCACGTTGTTATGGAATAGTGTTCCTGGCATATGGTGCAGGTGCAATAGCCGGACCTCAACTTGCCGGATTCATCAAGACAACCACCGGCGGCTATAGTGGTGTCTTTCCCTACATCATTGTACTGGCTCTTATGGGGGCAGCTATTGGGTTCTTCCTGCTCAAGCCCATACAAAGACATAATTGAAGAGAGAATAAATTAATTAATTTTTATAATAAGCGCCTTTTTTAAATAAAAAAAATATATATAGTAACATCCTCAGTTGTTCTTTATTTATTTAATCAGGGAATATTTGTCCTAACAGAGGTAAAATTGATGATGAACGACATGACAACCGGAAATAAGCAGGTTATATTTCTTTTTCTACTGGTGCTTCTCAGTACGATGCTGATCGCACCATCGGCTGCACAAACCCTCCCGGAGAGGGTCTATGTTAATGAATCGTATACTGAAGAAACACCTGATTGGGGATACCTGAACTTCTCACGAATTCAGGATGCAATTGATGGAGTTGCACCAGGCGGAGAGGTGTGGGTATTTGATGGTACATATTATGGATCTCTTATCATCGACAAAAATGTGCATGTTACAACTGTCGCCCACCAGGCATTCCCCGGCCTTATTCAGGGAATTATTGATGCAGATGGTGAGGAGAACGGTATTGAGATTTATGCAAGTGATGTTTCCTTCAGAGGATTTGACATTCGGAATGCCAGCAGAGCAGGAATCTACGTGCATAACGCCGACTCGATCAATATCATAGACAACATAATTACTCTCTTCACCGAAACAGATGATGAAACATTCGGGATTATCATCGAAGAGGGTGATGAAATCCGAATAGTACGTAATCAAATCAATATTTTAGGGCACTCCGTTCAGTCAGGCATTGTTGCTCTCGGAATATCAGATGCAACGTTAGAGGAAAATAAGATTTATGTACTATCATCCGGGTCAGAGATAGTGCCTGTTGGGGTTGTAAGGTCGGTTCTGTCAGCCCGTCTTCAGGATGAAGAGAAGGCATGCTTTACTTTTGTCGGTGCCCCGCATTCATTGACAAGAACAGATGGGATATCGGTTATTGAAAGCAGTAATGTTGCAGTTCTGAACAATTGGGTTACATCCCTCAGTTCCAATATTGATGAAGAAGAGGCAATTTACAGATATGCCGAGACCTGGGGCATTAGATCATGTACATCAGAAAGAGTACAGATCCTAAACAACACCGTTTCATCTTTCGCTGAATCAACTGACTCCACTCGTTCAATAGGTATTTATGGGTCAGGCAATCTGGCTCTCATCGAAGGAAATGAAGTACAAGTGTTTACTAATGGAAAATATGTTCAGCCAGTTGGAGTCCGGCTTGGATATTCTGAGAAAGGGCGTGTTCAGAAGAATATAGTCAATGTCAAGGTTGACTGTACCAGAACATCAGGTCATATGGGAGTAATGAGACCTGCTGGCATCATCGCATTTGACTCATATAAAGCCCAGATTATCGAAAATGATATTTATTATACACTCCTTTCAACGGGAACTCCTGAAACCTCACGGGTTCAAGTACATGGAGTTTTCTTAGATGATTGTGATGAAGCACGGGTCAGAGAGAATCTGGCAATTGTGGAAAACATCATTGTCAGGGATCCTGACGGCATAGTCAGCTTGTTGACGGGAGAAATGTTCTTTGAAGACGAAGAAGACCCTCTCTGCGTATGCGGTATTATTTCCGGCTTTGAGATCGCAAGGAGCGATAAGCCTGAAATCCTGGATAATGTAATACAGATCCTCGGAACTGTCGTTGCTTATCAGAATTCATCTGAAGATACCTCCTACACAGGTGTTGAAGAGGAACTCACCATCTCAGGTATTCATTTACATGGGGGGTTAAGTGAGATCATTTCCAGCCCGCTCATATCCGGTAACTCGGTTATTGTCGCAGCCAAGTCAATTGCTCTTGCCGGTCAGCTCCCCTATGAAGAGGAGTTCTTTGCAGAAGAGATCATGAAACCCGAGATGCAGGAGCGATACACTGCTCTTGTCAACAAAAAGAATGCTGTACTCTCAGATAGTATGACTGATCTTACACCATATATTCATACAGATCAGAAAAGATCATCACTGGATAATACCAGGTCATTATTAGAGATGTCGATTGAAGAGATCTCCATCATACATGTCCGGGTAACAACCGTTGGGATAATACTCGAAGATGTACTCAATCCGGTTATCTGCAATAATTATGTACCGGTATTCCAGGACATAATTATACAAGCCAATAGCGGACTAAACCCTCCTATCGAAAGAGCACTCAACGATACCTGTCCGGGTGTCGGACTTATCGATCGGCTCTTCAGAAGCGATCAGATGGAAAAAGCATTCCTTCAGAACCTCATTAATGAAAATAAAGATGAATGGCAGAACCTTCCTGAACTGGACAGATCAGCTATTAAAGATGCAGTCCTGAGCGGAGATGGGCACGTCCTTGCCAGATATGCAGAGGATCAGAAACTCTTTTTAGAAGATTCGAAGATGTCAGAAAATATCCTCGAATATATCACCATTCTCCAGAATGAGGAGCCATTTGAGTTTTTAAATGAGTCATATGTCTCAGCTGCTATACCGGTTTCAGTCAGTTACGGTCTCCTTGCATATGCTGAAGGGGATATGGAGATCAATGGAAATGAATTTACTCTCATGAATGATGTGGCAAGTATATCGCTGACAGACAATGAAGAACGTATGGTAAATGATACCGTAGCAGTCTCCGCCGGGATGATCTCAACCTTCGGGATTCGGGTAATAGCCGATACCATTACCATATCTGATAACAACATTTCGATTGAAAATAATGGTCAGTTTCTGACCGCCTCCCGTGGTGGAGAGAGTGAACTTTCGGATGCAGTAGCAGCATCAGGACATCTGATCATCTCAATGGGGATCATCGCAGATGCAGAAGATGAATACATCACAAATAATGAGATCAGAATTGAGCAGAGCAATGTGGCGATGGTTACGTCTTTAAATAGAATAAAAGACAGGATGGCCCTCAGTGCTGCAGGGATGGCTGGTCTGGCAACAGGTATTGTGCTCGATCCAGATACAATCCTTAGTGGAGAACATGATTATCAGCTTTCTATCAAAGATCCGGAAGAGATAGAAAATCTCATCAGGGGTAACAACATCACTATTTATAATACAGTCCTGGTTGCTTCAAGTTCTAGTGAAGAACTTACTCCGCCCCTTGATGGGTCATCAACCGCACTCTCTGGTGCTGCAAGTGCCGCGGCAAGTTTTGGGATAGTCGCACCGGAAGCAGTTATTTTGGATAATACTATTGATGTAACAGCACAACAGATCAGTCTGGCTCAGGCAATTGTTGAGGAACGCTATCTCGATAGCATACAAAGTGACAGGTACACTCATCCGGGTGCTGGAGCAGCGAATATAGGAGTTGCCATTTCTGCTGGAATACTGACGTCACAATCAAATATAGCCAATAATGATATCTTCACCAATTCAGGTTCAATAAGTCTGACTAATGCCGTGACTGAAGAACTTCTTGAGAATGCTGGCGTTATGATCGCCATGATCACAGTTGATGCCGGTATTGTCAGCCTTGCTCCCTCATATATCGATGGAAACACGGTGGATGGAGTTATATATGCAATAATGGTAGCCAATGTGCATGGTGACAGGGTCGAAATTGAAGATATTGGAGTTATCCTGCATCTGGGTATTCTCTCTATTGGAGGTGATGCGACCTTCAACAACATCTATAATGGCTATATAGGTCTCCCATATTATGATGAAGAAGGGATCTCCCAGCCATTTGCCTCCCACAACTGGTGGGGCGATGAAAGCGGTCCATCCGGTATTGGTCCAGGGATAGGGAGCGCGGTCATGGGAACCACGTTCTATGAACCCTGGCTGACAAGGTCTTCAGATGAAGTGAAGGAGACCGGAAAATCCTACTTTGGCATTGAGATCGGTTCTCCCTTCATTGGTGGTGATGATTACCGAAGCGGCCTTAATCCAGGGTGGAATACCCTTTCATTCCCACTGGCGCTGGAAGATAACTCCTGGAAATCAATCACCGAATCCGGTGACGGGCTTGATTATGCAATCGCCTATTCATGGAACCCAATCAACCAACGGTGGGTTCAGGTAACTGATACTACACAAATCTATCCACTTGACGCGATCTATATCCGGATGAACAATTACGATCGTCTTCCGGTTCAAATCAGTCCCGAGATAACAGGTCCACCTGTGCGGAATCTGAATAGGGGATGGAACCTGATCGGTCCGGCATATGATCTGTTTGAACTGAATGAACCAATCGATGACAAATATCTCTGGTGGGGAGAACCCTATTCTATATCAGTTATAAAGGCACTTGCCTCTGTTGAGGAGACGGCAGATGGGAAGACCGGATACAACATCGTCATTTCTCCAGCGATTAATCCTGATACCTGGGTCTTTACCAGAAATGAATATGAACATATCCCCGGTATAGATGCAACACGAGGGTACTGGATCTATATGGAGAATCAGGATCTTCTTGCCGGATTCTCAACAACCCCCCTCCCAATGCCAGTGTGGTTCTGGGATCTATACATACCCAATATTTTTGAGGATTAAGCATGAACCGAACCCTACAGATCATCACGATACTGCTCATCTCTACCTTGCTGGCAGTCCCCACACTTGCAGATGGCAATGCTCCGTCAACCATCCCCCATGCCTTCTATGGGCCAATATACAATGTTGATGGCTCAAATACACCTGGAGGGTTGATCGTCATTGCATCAGCAAAAGGCAACCCCATTGGAACGATCACCACAACTCTGCCTGGTCAGTATGGAACAGAGTATGGGGGCGGCGATAAACTGATCGTCTGGGATCCCTTTCTCAATCCAGGTGATGAGATCATCTTCTATATCGATGGTGTACGGGCTCTAGAATCAGCGATCTTTGAAAGTGGTTGTGTCTCAAACCTGACACTCAACGCTGAGAAAGAGCTCCCAAAAGAGCGTCCTGATCGGAGCACGACCCGTCCCGTCACAACAACAGATGGTCAGCCAGTCACAATCGAGACAGATGATGTTTCAGTGGTCCTGACGACAATAGGAGATTTCCAGAGCGAAACCCTTATTTTCACACTCTTTACAGCGGCGCCCGATAACCAGCCGATCCCATCAGGTAACAATGCTATTGGCCGGTTTGCCGAGATAACAAGTTCTATCGTAAATCAGAATATCCAGAAGGTGATCATTAAAGTTCACTATTCCGATAGTGATGTAATCGGTACAGATGAGAACTCCATCCGGGTCTACTGGTGGAATGGGGGCAACTCGTGGGTGCAGCTCCCTGGCGGTGTTGACACCGCCAAAAACGTTGCGTGGGGAGAGACAGACCACTTCTCCACCTTCGCTCTCCTAGGAATACCTGGTTCAAAACCCAGCGGAGGAGGAGGAGCGGGTGGAGGATTCAATGTCGTTGTCACCCAAACTCCACTATCCACCCCGATCCCGGGACTTGAGGTTTTATCAACATTGGATGAAAGTGAGAGAGCTGTGGTAATACCGTCTATCACTAAAGAGCCATTGACACGCGCGGATGCAGATATCAGTCCGGGTGAACCCGGTACAGAAGCCAGACAAGACTTTCCATCGATTACAATCATCATTGTTATTGGCATTGCCATAGTTGCAGCTGCTGGATTCCTACTACTCCGGCGGCAGTAATATTTTTTTCATTTTTTTGATTCCAACAGCATTTCCGACATTTAGAAGAGAATAATTAACAATGTACATCTCCATACATACCAATCCTAAGAAGGGGACTATACACCTATTTATAGCATCATCTACAGAATTTCAACATGTTTTTTTAATGTGATGACCCAAGGTGATAAGTCTTCAGAGAGCGACATAGTATAGAATGGAAGAACGTAAGAAATTTTCTGATTTTTCAATATCCGAGGACCTCCTCAAGGCCGTTCGTGATATGGGCTTTGAAGAGGCGACACCAATCCAGGCAATGGGTATTCCGCTGATCCTTGAGGGACTTGATATCACCGGACAGGCACAGACAGGAACTGGAAAAACAGCCGCATTCGGTGTACCATTAATTGACATGATCGATGCCGGAAGCCGCGAGGTTCAGGCACTTGTCCTTGCCCCGACACGGGAACTGGCGATTCAAATCGCAGAAGAGTTCGCTCGCTTTGGCCAGTTTAAGAAAGGGCTCTCGATTGTACCCGTCTATGGCGGCCAGCCGATCGATAGACAATTCCGCGCACTCAGGGCAGGCGCCCAGATCGTCATTGGAACCCCAGGGCGGATCATGGATCACCTTGAGCGAAAGACTCTCTCTCTCGCAAATATCAGGTTTGCTGTCCTTGATGAGGCAGATCAGATGCTTGACATGGGATTTAGAGATGACATTGCAAAGATTCTGAGCGTTACTCCAAAGACCCGACAGACCCTCCTCTTCTCGGCGACGATGCCTCAGGCTATCCTTGATCTCTCAAAGAGATATCAGAAACAGCCAAAATTCATCAAAGTCACCCATGGAGAGATGACTGTTCCTCAGATCGAACAGTGTTATATCGAAGTTAAAGAACGAGAGAAGCTTGACGTTCTCTGTAAATTGATTGATATCTACAATCCCGAACTTGCAATGGTCTTCTGTAACACAAAGCGTGCAGTCGATGATGTAACTTCACGGCTCCAGGCACGGGGATATTTCGCCGATGCCCTTCATGGAGACATGAAACAGGCCCAGCGTGATCGCGTGATGGGAAAGTTCAGAAAAGGATCCATAGATATCCTTATCGCAACCGATGTAGCAGCACGTGGTCTTGACATCAGTGAGATTGACACCGTCTTCAACTACGATGTCCCTCAGGATGTTGAATACTACATCCACCGGATTGGTAGAACTGCCCGCGCGGGAAGAGCAGGCACCTCTATATCGTTTGTTGCTCCAAAAGAGATCTACAAGCTTCGTGAAATCCAGAGGTTTGCAAATGTCAAGATCGCACGGATTCCCATCCCGACCTCAAGTGATGTCGAAGAGTCTCAGGCAAAATTACTCATGGACAGGGTCAAAGAAGTCAACCTCACCGGTCTTGGCGAACGTTTCATACCTTATGTTGAACAGGCACTTGAGGATGGAATAACCTGTATAGAGATCGCAACCGCATTAATGAAGATTCATCTCGGCGGAAGGGATACCGAAGAGCGGACATTTGATAATGAAGGTGGAGCTATTGAGCCTGGAATGGCACGTATCCGCATCAATATCGGAAAGGACAGGCAGATCAGAGCAAAAGACATCGTTGGTGCGATTGCTGGCGAAACCGGATTACCAGGTCGTTCTATTGGAGCCATTGAGATATTTGATAACTTCTCCTATGTAGATGTCCCCTCAGATCGGATCCGTGAGATCATCGAGATTATGAAGGACCGGACGATCCGGGGCTTCGAAGTTGAAATGACAAAAGTCGATAGCAAGAACTAACACTTTTTTTTTTACTTTCACCCCCCGCTCCTTTTCTTTATATATCCTGCCGTGAGAGTATGTAATGCCGGAGCATACCAGGAGATCCGCATAATCCCCTGCTCTGGTACAAGTCACCGCGACTCATTATTACGACCCCCAATTCATCTTTTTTTGAGATGTGAGAGCGTTCAGAAGAAGTTCTATTCCCGTTAGGAATGTGGTAGTCCTGCTGGTTGTAAGTGTTTAAGAGAAGAGATATGGTCAATTCAGAGGATAATACGGGAATGGATGCACAATTGCATCATTAGAATGAAGTTAAAATGTAAGGGTAATGCATCGGAGAGAACAACAGACGCAAGCGTCGTGTGTAAAGGTAATCAGAAGAATTGATTTTCATACTAGGGGGGTGGTATTGGCAGCGTTGAATAGTTCCCGAGGACTCTCGTACCTCAGTACAATATTCGACGCAGGTGGACTTAACTGCCGGGTTCGGAATGAGTCCGGG
>NZ_JAUSCG010000068.1 GCF_030651615.1 Methanocalculus sp. | reverse complement strand
CGCGGGTACTCATCGCGATCTGTAGGGATCAGAGATGCAATCAGAAGTTACATCACCTACTACCAATGGATGTCCGATGTAAAAGGTGAGCGGCAGGGTGTGATCACCATTGTGTACGATCACGAACACCGTGGCCTCATTCAGCTGCTCACAGAGATTCAGCACGACTATATGTCCATCATTCAGGCATCACTTCACTCACATGTCACCCATGAAAGGTGCCTCGAAGTGATCCTGTTGCGAGGTGATGGTTCCGACCTCAAAGCTATTGCTGAGCGGTTAATGGCACAAAAAGGGGTTGAATCGGTGAAGCTCACGACAATACCGATCAATCGCTGATAGTTATCCTCCACCCTCACAAGCAGAATCAACGCTCAGCCAGGCACTCTCAGCTGCAACCTTCTCCCGGAGTCGCTCTTCGGTGATGGAGGCTCTATCATCTTTCCCAACCCGGACAACTCTTCCCTCCTTCAGCGTAACAGGCGTGAGAAGGTCAATCCGGTATAAGAGATTGGTGGTGTCGATACAGCCAAATCTGACACCCATTATCTCCTCGATCCGGGTTACTGTTCCGACAGTACCGGTTCGACCATACCGCACCGCCTGCCCGGGCATAATCTCAGTCGTCATACGGGAGTGTCGATATGATAGAGGATAAAGATATTCCACCGGTACTATTACCACTGTACCCTTTGTAACAGTTCGGCGATTCTCATGGTGCTCGATCTGGCCCTGCCGATCGGAGGTGCCCAAACGGCATCCCCTTTCAATGCCGAGAAGATAGAGAAGAGAGATTTACCCACAGAAGGGCCGTATCCCCCTTCAAGAACAAGTGCAGTCGGGATATCCAGCATTTCGATGAGGGTGGCAGTCATCAGGCCAAAATCCTGAGGCACCAGATGCATTCCAGCCAGGGGATCGTCAGTGAGAGCATCCTGGCCAGCAGAGATGATCAGGGCATCAGGCCGGAAACGGAGCATCGCCGGGATGAATACCTCCCTGAGGATATGGATAAAATCATTGATCGTACCACCAGGGAGGATCGGAGCATTCAGGGTGTAACCTTTCCCGGCACCTGATCCGATCTCATCGATCCACCCGGTTCGTGGAAAACTGTTGCTCTGGTGAATTGACATAAAGAGGACACGGTCGCTTGTGTAAAATGCCTTCTGGGTTCCATTGCCATGATGAATATCCCAGTCCAGGATGGCAACCCGATCACATTCTTCAAGTAGGGCAGCTGAAGCGATGGCAGCGTTGTTGAAGAGGCAGAACCCCATTGCGCGATCCGGCTCAGCATGATGGCCGGGAGGGCGGACAAGAGCAAAGGATCGCTCCCCCTCAAGGGCACGCCTTGCACAGAAGATTGATGATCCAACTGCATATGACGCCACCTCGAATGAATGGGAGGTGACATAGGTATCCGGATCGATGAACCTGACACCCCCAAACTCAGAGAGCTGCCGGATCATCCTGACATGGGCAGGAGTATGGATCAGTTCGATATCCTTCACATCTGCAAGAACCGGGGGGTACGTAGTCACCCCGGCGGGAATTCCATCGCGGATCGTCTCCAGACGGAGTGCCGACTCAGGATGGTTATCAAGGTGATGGCGGAAGAAGATCTCCCCGGTAATAGCTGATGTTTTTGGCATATGGTTCAGCTACGTGTACACTCATTCCAGTTCTTCTGTCGGATCGTAAACTCCTCTGGCATAAGATCATAGTATAATCTCAATTACATCATATAGATATAACCATAAAGATGTCACAAAAGAATTTTCCGGTGTCTATCTCCCATTTTCACTCCACCGTCACACTTTTTGCCAGATTTCTCGGCTTGTCGATATCACATCCAAGTGTATCAGCAGTCAGATATGCAAGACGCTGGAGGATAACAGACACTGTTGCGATCGCTGTCACCTCACCTGACTTTGGAAGAGCAATGAAGATATCAACCAGTTCGGGAAGTTGGGTATCCCCAATGACTCCGATGCCGATCACCGGCGCTCCACGCGCCTTTATCTCTTTGATATTTGAGATCATCACCGGATATGTCCTGCCCGGAGTTGCAATCGCAACAACCGGCGTATCAGGCGAGAGAAGGGCAAAAGGACCATGTTTTAACTCCCCTGCCGCATAGCCTTCAGCATGAATATAGGAGATCTCCTTCATCTTCAGTGCACCCTCAAGAGCCACCGGATAGAAGAGTCCGCGGCCGATATAAAAGATTGATTTTGCATCTTTACAGAGGATGACTGCATCATCAACCGGAACCATAAGTGCCTCTTCAATCCTGAGATTTAATCGCTCGAGTTCATTTTCCAGCGAATGATTCAGGAGACAGTCAATGATCTGAACACCCGCAGCCAGTTGTGCCATAAACGATTTCGTCGCGGCAACACTCATCTCCGGTCCTGCACGTGTGTATATAGTCGCATCTGCAATCCTTGTAACCGATGAACCGACGACATTCGTAACTGCAATCGTTGGGCAGCCACACGCTTTTGCCATCTTCAGTGCTGCGAGAGTATCTGCTGTCTCTCCAGACTGGGTGATTCCGATCACCGGTCCGGAGAGTGGCGGGGTATAGTACTTGAACTCGGATCCGATCTCCACCCTTACCGGCATACCACAGTATGACTCAAAGAGATACTTATAAAGGAGACCGGCATGAAAAGACGAGCCGCAGGCAACAATCGAGATCATTCCGGGTTTTGAGAGCAGTGAAAAGGCATCAGGAGCCTCCCTCACAGAATGAAGCGTATTATAGAAGACCTGTGGCTGTTCAAAGATCTCTTTCAGCATATAATGGGGGAAACCACCTTTCCTGGCATCCTGAATATCCCAGTCCACCTCCTCAATCGGACGTTTAACCGGACCACCATACTGAGTGATCAAACATTCTGCCCGCGTCACATCGGCACAGTCGCCATCTTCAAGATAGATGACTCTCCTCGTATGATCTATCAGAGGTGTTACATCTGATGCACAGATAAACTCC
>NZ_JAUSCG010000014.1 GCF_030651615.1 Methanocalculus sp. | reverse complement strand
ATTTTTTTAAAAAAAAATAACCTCTTACCCGCCGCCTGCCGGGGGGAAGAGGACGACGAGATCGTCATTGTTGAGTGTGGTATCAAAGCCATTGAGAAAGCTGATATTCCGTCCATTTACCAGGATATTCACAAAATCTTTCAGCTCCCGCCTACCCTCCTCAAAGATCTCATCAGACAGCCCGGGGTACTTCTCCATAAGAATTGTCAGGAGATGGGAGATGGTGGATCCTTCCTCCAACTCCTCAGTAAACTTTGAATCCATGATATTTCTGAGCGTGGCAAATGCCTTGACAGTTACCTGCATGCCAGATCCCTCTCCATCGTTTGGTATACGTCTCTCTGCATCGGGCGTAGCCGGCACGGGACGCATCCCGAACCGGACAGCCGATGTGTTTATTTCAGACCAAGTTCACGCAGCTTCTCATCCGTTGGTACTCCATCTGCATCCCAGCCCCGGACACGGTAGTACTCACTGAGGAGAGGTTCACGTTCCCAGACCCGGCCCTTTGGTCCGCCTTCCCGGAGTGGTTCTGTCAGCAGGCGTTTTGGAAGGGTATCATCTGCTTTTGTATAACCGACCTTGATATTGAAGAGCTTCTGGAGGTTCCAGATCCGCTCTCCGATCGTAAGGAAGGAAGCGGCATCGAGATCAAATCCCGTTGTGGCGGCAGTCAGATCCGCAAAGTCGGTGGCATCAAGGGCAAATGAGCTGAAGAGGCACATCCCTGAGGCATCAATTGCAGCAGTGAAATCCTGGAATGTCCGGACCCATCCTGCTTTGCCGTCATTGGTATAGGGATCGAGTTTTTCTGGTGCACCAAGCACCTCAGGAGAGATCATATATCCATAGACATGATCTCCGCCACGATTTGATGTTGCATAGGAGAGACCATGCCCCTGAAGGCCACGGGGATCATATGCTGGGAGATCCTGCTTTTTTACACTCATTGAGAGCTCAGGATGGCCGTGCCGTTCTGCAAAACGGTATGAACCATCGGTCAGTTCTGCTCCAAACCCTTCCCTGAGACCGATCTGCCTGACCAGATCAATAAGACCATCAGCGTCCCCAAATACCGGACCTTCGTTGATATAGCCCTTTTCCCGCATCTCCATGGCACAGGCAATTGCAGTCGGGGTACCGATCGCATCAAGACCGAGTTTGTTGCATTCCCAGGATGCCTTAATTACGGTATTGAGATCGTCAATCCCGAGATTTGCCCCAAATGCCCAGATCGGTTCATATTCCGGCCCTTCGTTGACAACACCGTCAACTTCACAGACACGGGAACACTTCACTATACATGCAAAACACCCGGCATTCTTCTTCAGGACAGTCTCTGCCATCCGCTCACCGGAGATATTCTCTGCCTTCTCGAAATGAGCAGTCTGGAAGTTATGGGTCGGGAGGATATAATTTTCATTGATGATATTGACGAGAACGGCAGTTCCATAGGCGGTAAGTGCCTGGCAGATACCATTCTCCTGAAGCTTTGTTCTGATGCGCTCTTTTACGACATTTAACCGATCTGTATCTGCCTCATCGATCCTGAGATTGCCTGTCGCAACAACGGCCTTGACATTCTTCGATCCAAGAACCGCTCCCGCACCGCTCCGGCCTGCTGCACGATCATGATCGTTGATCACACAGGCAAGGAGACTCTTCTTCTCTCCTGCCGGGCCGATACAGGCGATCTTTGCCTTCTTGTCACCGAGATCAGAGAGGAATGCATCGGTTGTCGCATGAACATCCATCCCCCAGTAGGAGGAGGCGTCCCGCAGTTCGGCGGCACCTTCGTTCAGGTACAGATATACCGGCTTTGCTGAGCGTCCTTCAAAGACAACAGCATCGAATCCGGCTTTCTTGATCTTCCATCCGAAGGTTCCGCCACTGTTTGCCGACATCAGTGTATTATTGAGTGGAGATTTCGTGCTCACCTCATACCGGCTTCCAAGAGGAATGCCGGTTCCGGTCGTTGGGCCTGATGCGAAGACGAAGATATTCTCAGGTGAGAGGGGATCAACGAGGGGATCCATTCTATCCGAGATGATCTTCGTTCCAAAACCACGGCCACCGAGATACTCTCTCTTGAGGTCAGTAGGTGTCTCCCGTATATCGATCGTACCAGTGGTGAGATCGACATAGGCAATCTTTCCAGCATATCCATCCATCTGTGTCATAACCAATACCTCCTATTCAAAAAAGGATGGGAATATGACTCAGTTCTCTATGCCCATCCAACAGGGTACCTGACAGGCACCCTGATTTGAGGATTTAGTTGATGAACTTAATAATGTTTTGGATATGCCATAAGAAATTGCACTGAGAACAAAGCGTAAAATATTGCATAGAGACTATTTTTTACCCATTTTCTGGATCAACACTCGATCTCCGAAGAGAGATTCACCGCTTTTCAACTGGCATGTACGTTTTGAAGAGGATGGGAGGTCTCTGTCACTCAGGGCCTTTCTCCCTCATGAGAATCGCCCCAGCCAGATAGAGGAAGAGCGATATGAGCGCCATCTGAATAAAAAGGCCTATTGAAAGGGCAATTATGAACCAGATACCATATCCGGTTTCCCCGGCAGTTCCAAGGAGCCCGGCAATCGCATCAAAGAGTATCCCCGGAAGCGGCAGCCGGTCTGCAAAGAGTGGAAGCGGGCTTCCGTCCCGGATTTCAGGGTTGACAAAGAAGGCAAAGAAGAGCGGAATCTGAAGAACAGATCCAATGGAGAGTACAGTCAAACGGATCTTTTGGGAGAGCAGCTCCCAAAAGAGAAGATAGGGAAGAAGAAGTGCAGTTACAGAGATCAGTCCATATGATCCGAGGATGGCAAGTGTCAGCCCCATATCAGCCGGGCCCTGTGGATACAGCATATCTGCCAGAAGACTGCCACCAATTGTGCCGAGGAATGCCAGAAGAAGAACGACCAGGTACACAATCTGTCGGGAACGCATCTGCACAACCATACCGAAGAGTCGATAGAGCAGAAACGGAGAGAGGAGAATCGCGGCGAGTGCAAGGAGAAGACGATAGGCCATCCCAATCATCACCCCTGTCCGGCCAGCCACCGATATGAGAAGAAGAGCATAACAGCTCCTGTTGCAAGCGAGACAAAGGCCGCCCGGTCGATTGAGACCGAATGGAACACCCGGATGCCACAGAACGTCAGCAGAATAAACAGAATGATGAGAAGAGCACTTAACCAGACATTCGGAATGAGAACAACAGCCCAGAACAATGGAATAGTTACAGACAGGGCATAGACTGCGGTTTTCATCGTCATCTCAAAGCTTTTTTTCACATCAACAAAGAGCAGGAAGAAGTGCTCGATGAGGCTGGTTGCAAGCAACACAACTGCCCCGGTGAGAAGCCCGATTGTGAGAACAATTGTGAAAGGAAGAAGAAACACAACATCAAAAGCAGCACCACCCTCATGAAGCATCATCAGAAATGATGCGAAGTAGACAAGGATCACAATCCCAAAGTACAGGAGGAGATCATTTCGCAGGGGTTTTCCTTCAAGCTGCTCAAAAGAGCGGATAATTGTGTTGAATATGTTATTCGATGACATTAGAGTACTCCAAAACCACAGTCAGGACTTCAGGTGAATTTCAAGCTTCATCCATTCACGATCATGTGTAATACCGCGAGCGTCTCCGCAGGCGTTCCCTTCCTCCCGACCAGAGTGACCTCAACCCGCTCAAGGAGTGACCGATAGTACTGCTGCCGGATTCCTGCTTTATACCCGCTCTTCACCAGCAGGTGGGGATTGAAATATGAATTTGTTTCAAGTATGAACAATGCCTCTTCTGTCGATAGCCGCCGCACCCCTTCAGCATCGGGTGTCAGGATCAAAAGACGCCTGAGTGTTGTCAGAGGAAAGATCCGGCCTTTTCCTATTGCCCACCGCAGATCCACAACAGCCCGGCCTTCTGCATCGTAATCTGCCTTCTGAAGCAATGGTGCAAACTCCGGCCATGCCGCCGCCAGATCCGCCCGGATATAGAAGTTCTTCTCAGACGAGTAAGCCAGTACTTCATCCCCAAAGATCCGGAAGAAGAACCAGTCATCAGCAATCGCACGAACCGTCGGATCCAGCAGAAAACCATAGGTCTGGGTTGTCTTTCCTGCACCCGACATCCCAACAATTGCAAACCCCTCGCCATTCCGGTCAAGACAGGCACCATGGCAGGAGGCGATCCCGTGGCCATCTTCGAGGATATCACCAGAGAGACCAAGCGCAATCGACTTGACCCAGCCATAGTAGGTCATATTATAGAGGAACGCGGTCTTTGAGAGGGAATCATACCGGACCGCATTCTCGGGAAACGCATCATCATGCAGGACAAAGAGGCGGCCATGCGAGCGGATCGACTGGGATGCAAAGAAGAAATTCTCAGAGAAACGATGCTTCACGGCATTTGAATCCGTGAGCAGTTTGATGCAGCAGCCATATATCTCGGATCTGACCTCATACAGCTTTGAACGATCAACTGCTCCGATCAGTCTGTCCTTCTCAGCCGAATCGATCAGTACTATCTCATACCCCATAAAGAGGAGATGGGAGGGGAGATCTGAAGAACCCTTCCGTCAGGCCGTCTCGACCTTCTCGGCATCCTCAAGACCAAGCTCTTCGATTGCGGTCTGTCGCATTTTGAACTTCTGAATCTTGCCGGAGATGGTCATCGGGAAGCTATCGACGAACTTGTAGTACCGTGGCACCTTATAATGGGCGATCTTTCCTTTGCAGAACTCCCGGATATCAGCTTCATTGAGAATATTTCCGTTCTCAACCTTCACCCAGGCCATCAGCTCCTCACCGTATTTGATATCAGGGACACCGATGATGTAGGCATCAGCGATCTTCGGATGGTGGTGCAGGAACTCCTCGATCTCACGGGGATAGATATTCTCACCGCCCCGGATCACCATCTCCTTCAGTCTGCCGACGATCCTGATGTACCCCTCCTCATCCATCACACCAAGGTCGCCGGTATGGTTCCAGCGGTTTGCATCGATCGTCGAATGGGTTGCACTGGGATTATTGTAGTAGCACTTCATCACCATGTATCCGCGTGCACATATCTCCCCGGGCTCTCCCCTGGATACGATCTTTCCGGTCTTTGGGTCAATGAGCTTCAGCTCGGTATGCGGCATCACCCTGCCGACGGTCGCAACCCTCCGCTCCAGGGGATCATGAACCGTTGACATCGTGACTCCGGGAGCTGTCTCGGTCTGACCGTAGACGATCACAATCTCGGACATATGCATCCGGGTGTTCACCTCCTTCATCACCTCGATCGGACAGGGGGAGCCGGCCATGATCCCTGTCCTGAGAGTATCGAGCTTATAGTAATGGAAGTTTGGCAGTGCGAGTTCTGCAATAAACATCGTCGGCACACCATGTACTGCGGTACACTGCTCATTCTGGATCGCCTGAAGCACCGCATCAGCACTGAAGACGGGGGCAGGCAGCACCATCGTTGACCCATGAGTCACACAGGCGAGGTTTGAGAGGACCATACCAAAACAGTGATAGAACGGCACAGGAATACAGAGCCTGTCCTTCTCTGAAAACCGCATCCCCTCACCGATCACAAAACCATTGTTCAGGATGCTATGATGGGAGAGGACGACACCTTTTGGATACCCGGTGGTGCCGGATGTGTACTGAATATTGATCGGATCGTCAAATTCAAGGATCTCTTCTCGCTCATCAAGCTCCTCAGGAGAGATATCATCTGCCATCTCTTGAATTTCACTCCATCTGAACATGCCGTTGTATGGGATGTCACCCATAAAGATCACATTCTTCAGAAAGGGAAACTTGACAGAGTTGATCCGTCCGGCACGTGAATCAAAAGCCTCGGGGCAGGCCTCATAGAACATACCGACATAATCGGACGTCTTGAACCGGCCCTGAATAATCAGTGTCTGCACCTCGGCCTGTTTGAGAGCATACTCAAGCTCATAGGTCCGGTATGCCGGATTGATATTCACCATGATAGCCCCGATCTTTGCCGTGGCAAACTGAACGATCACCCATTCGGCATAATTTAAGGACCATATCGCCACACGGTTGCCGCGCTCCACCCCAAGTGCCATGAGACCACGGGCAAACACGTCCACCTCACGAAGAAACTCCCGATAGGTATACCGGACCCCCTGATGAACCGAGACGAGCGCCTCGGTATCGGGGTATTTCGCGGCTATAGTATTGAGCATCGAGCCTATCGTCTCTCCTCTCAGTGGCATCTCTGACACCCCGCATGTATAACTGCCTTGCACCATTCCTTTATTCGTACTGATTACAGGAGAAAAAAGATATCGGATTAGTAGTTCGGAATATTTAAATTAAGGCACGTCCATTAATTACAAGACAGGAACGGGGTCGTGGCCTAGTCCGGTATGGCGACGGGCTCCAGCGGTCTTGGCGTATGATGAACAATCGGGTCTGCTGATTGATTGAGATGATGACCCGTTGGAGCGCTGATGCTATTGTATCCGCTCATACGCTTGTCGGAGAGACCCGTCGATCGTGAGTTCAAATCTCACC
>NZ_JAUSCG010000164.1 GCF_030651615.1 Methanocalculus sp. | reverse complement strand
AGAGCTGGGTGAGAATAAAACTTGACACCACGTCGTGGTTCTCAAGATGGTCAATTCTGACGACATCAGAGGGTTTTCCATCAACATCCCTCTTCGTCATCTCGATCCCTGTCACATCGGCGAGTGGAATACAAATCTGCTTATTCTGGGTGATGCACCAGATATCTGTCTTGAGGACAACAATAGCCCCTTTCTCCCAAAGTGCATTTGTTACCAGTACTCCACCACGTATTGCCGGGGACATGAAGTGTGCCATCAGGCGGTACGCGCTGCATTTCATCAGGATTTTATGTTTCAGTACAAAGAGAACCTTCTCAACTGAGACGATCCTTATATCTGTCCCAACCTTTAAAAGAAATGTGAGCGTGTTCTTCTTCTCCTGAAGATCAATGATATTCTTCAGGAGTATCGTTTTATCCATCGGTGGAGGGATGACAATACTCTCATCTCCAATTGATATCTTACAATTAATCCACTCATCATTATGTCGTATCTTAACTGGAGCATCTACCATTTTTCTTCACCTGTCTTCTGTTGTGGGTACTAAGGTATCAGAGGGGGATACCACATCTGTCTTCTTCCCGCCAAGTGCGATCAAAACCGACGATAGTTCTTCCTCTATCTCTTCTGTTGTTACAATAACATCTTTTAGATCCCGGACGAGACTGATATCCAGATCCTTTTTAATTAATCTCGCATCACTTTTTAGAGAATTGAGGATATCAGAATCTGCCCCTCCAAATGATGCCAGATTAGGGTCTGTCTTAGCTTTATCGGGATTAAACTGGTACCCTTCATTCGAGGTTATTGTCCGGGTCTCTGGCTCTTCCTGGGTTTGAGTAACCTCTTCCTCCTCTTCTTCCGGATATGAGGTTGCCTCCTGAATGGGTGACGGTTCGGCGGTTAGATCGTCGATATCGTCAAGATCTTCATCGATGTCAAGTGCATCCAGATCGATCGAGTCGAGATCCATCTCAGGAGAGAGTTCTTCTCCGGAGAATTCTTCATCTGCAAATCCTCCCTCTTGTGCGAGGATTGAGGCAACATCGTCCATCATATCTCCGGAATCAATCTCAATCCCGCCACCACGATTCAGGTCTTCTTCAGAATCGATTGGCTTCAGACCGGATACTGATTCATCGTCACCCAGTTCGCTGAAGAGCTCCGCATCCATATCCTCAAGAGATATATCCCCGAAGGGATCATCTCCCCCGCCACCCGCACCGGATGAGGAACCAGCTTTAATAGTGCCTGCTGCAACATCCTCTGAAGAGGTTTTATTCTTCTTATCCACTACCCCTGATGGTGCGGGTACCTCTGTTACCTTATCTTTCTTTCGTGAAAGGCGGGCCCTGAGCCCTTCAAAGAACCTTTTCTTCTCAGGGATTGATGCTGAAACACCCTCTTTCCCAGAGGGTGTACTCTTCCCGGAATCTTTTTTAGTTGGTTTGATGAAGCGACCTTTGATGCCGCTTGCAGCCCTCCCAAGCGGTGAAAAGAGCCGCTCTGTTTTGAGGTACAGATTATAGAATGAAGGTGCTTTTTCAGCAAACTTCTCCCTGAATGTCGGTCCTTTTGGAACCTCGATCTTCTTTTTCTCTTGATCCCCGGAGAGATCCTTCCCTCTGCGAAGGTTTGAGAGGGAGAGAGAACCAGTCAGAAAGAGAAAAATTACTCCGAATAAAAACGTTATCAGGAGAATGTAAAAGACCGGAAGGTCTATGAAGATAAAGAGTGTTCCCAGTGTGACTGTGCCAAAGAATAACAAAAAACGCCGTATAGAGTCCCGCATATTATACTATACCTCCTCCGGTTGAAACAAGCCCTTCCATGCTGAAGAATAGATCAACAACCGGTGGAATCGCCAGAAAGAGTACACCTGTTGTAAAGAGCATTAATGACAGAAATGGATATGCTATCGTCCAGTCTCCGCCGACTGCAAGTTTTGCAACGATCACGTTTGATATACATATGATCACGAGGATATTAACAACATATGCACCGACGATCGCTTCAGGAAAATCAACAAACATTCCGAGACCACCTGCCCCCATACCCCCGATTGGGGCAACGGTCGACGAAGAGAGTGCTGCAGATGCAGTATCAAACTGTCCCATAACCTGGGTGATAGCACGGGAGAGGGTGACCATGATATTATAGAGTGAAATAAAGATGCCGCACATCGCTGCATGCATCGGAACCAGAAGGACAATGAACCCCATACTAATCATCTCCCGCTTCTTTCTCATCAGCACCTGTTCAAGCATGGAATCACCGACGACTGTGCCAATCTTTTTTGGATCTCCTCCCATATTGACGGTATCACGGAAGATGTTAAGGTATTTATATATGAAATTGCTCCCACACTCCCCGATGAACCGTTTCCAGGAGAGATCCTCATCAAGACCGAGATTCAGCTTCGAAAATACCGAAAGGAGATGGGGGGAGAGGTTCTGCATCGATTTTTTATCGATCTCGGCAAGTGCCTGAGATAATGGAGCTCCTTTTCCCCCCATAATAGAACCAAGCCCTCTGATAAAATTCGGGAACTCCTCATCACGGGCAATAACATTCTTGTTATCAATAAATGCAATAACACCAAGCGGTGCAAGCATGATCCCAACCAGCATAAATACGATGCCTGCTGGCACCCCGATCGCCCAGGTGATGAGCCATGAGGCA
>NZ_JAUSCG010000157.1 GCF_030651615.1 Methanocalculus sp. | reverse complement strand
GGTCGATCTCAGGGGTGGTTGCGCCCTCAATGAAGCGGCTGAGGGTGGTTTGGCCGACCGGATGGGAGGCAAGGTATTCTTCTAAAAGAGTCAGATAATCTACTTTATAGAGGGGCATAAACTCGTACGGTGCGTCATCCCGGTAAATCTGGTTGACGAAGGGTTCGATGTGATAAGGATCGAACTCTCTGACGATGCATTCGACGATGGCTGACGCCCTTTCAAGCACATTGAGGGTGTCGGTGAGAGTGTTATTGAGCATAAGAAGGGATTTCCCTCTGTGCGTCTCTTCCTCTCTGAGAATGCCATTGGCTTTCAGAGTATCGATGGATACCTCGACGACCTCTGAAAAGGGACCGTAGTTGTACCAGTAAAACGGGATATTCTTTCTGACCGGATCATCTTCGGGGAGGGTTGCCCGCACCTTGAAGAGGATTTTATGCACTGCTCTTTTGGATAATTTTAAATCAGGGCGAGAATGATAGATCTGCTGGATCAGGTGAGAGACGACTTCGGACTGAAGCATCGTACCATACTATTCATGAAACAAATATATAGGAGTTTCTTATCCGGGGCGAAAGTAATGAGTCTGCCTAGCAAAGGATGATCGGTCACGCGCGACCGGCGGTCTGCTCAATCCCTCGCCTGAAGACTAAGTATAGAATTAACATCTTTTAAGCGAGATCACGATCGGGCACGTGAGGAATGGGGACTCACCCCCCTCACTCCCTGACACAGTATACACAATAGTCGCCATCTATTCGCTCGATACCATGGAGCGTATGCGAAAATCCCGGGAATGTTCGGTCATACTCTTCAAGTACCAGCAGATATGAGAGAACCGGGCCATCCATCTCTCCTGCAGACTCTCCCGGCATCAGGATCGGAATGCCCGGGGGATAGGGAACTACCCCGGTTGCTGCGATCCGCCCTTCCATCTCACGGAGCGGGATCAGCTCCACCTTCCCGGACGCAAGATGCGAAAAGGCTTCAGATGGTGTCATCACAGGGAGAGGAATCTCTGAACATGCCTTGTTACCCCGTTCGGTCAGCCGGGTTGAAGCGATCATCCGGTGCATCTCAAGGGAGAGGTCAGGGAGGGTCATTCCAGTATAGCGATCCGGGTACAGTGAGACAAGGTCAGGGAAGACCAGTTCAAGAGGCGCATGAGCGTCATAGAATCGTTTGAACTCGAAGAATTCTGAGACGAGAGTACCCCATTTCCCTTTTGTAACACCCATCGAGAAGAGGAAGAGGATATTATACTCTCCGGCTTTCTCATTGATGATACCCCGGGTCTGGAGAAACAGAACGACAAGGGCTGCCGGTATCCCACATTCTGCAAGAGATCCATCATCATTGATCCCCGGTGTCAGGACGGTCACTTTGATCGGGTCGAGCATACACCAACCATCAGGCAGACCGGCAAACCCGTGCCATATGTCATCCGGATGGAGCACCCAGCACGAGGGGTCTGAACCCAGGATTGATGGAGGGACCTCTTCGAAGGGGAGAGCCTCATCAGAATCAGGGATTCTAACAGTATCAGGCTGCCATACAGAGAACCACCAGCCATCGGGATCATCTGCCAGAAGCTCACGCCGAATCCGCGCCATCGACCGCCGGAAGCGGATCGCCTCGTCGATCGCCTCCTGCGAGAGTGCCCTGCCACTTGAACCATCCATCATCTTTGATGAGATATCAAGCGATGCAATGATCGGGTACAGCGGCGATGTCGAGGCATGCATCCGGTAGGAGACATTGAAGAGCAGGGGGTCGATCGGAGATCGCCCCTGCCTGATATGAAGCATCGATGCCTGTGAAAGAGCTGCAAGGAGCTTGTGTGTCGACTGAGTGGCAAAGACCGTCGGGATATCCCCCTTGTCCTGAGGAAGTGGAGTGCGCATCGCAAACCTGTTCTGGTATATCCGGTTGAATCCGGCGTATCCGTACCATGCCTCATCATAATGAATCCGATCGACACTTCCACCAATGAGCCCTTCAAGAGTGACGGTATCATAACAGAGGCCATCATATGTCGAGTTCGTGACGACCGCGAGAGCTGGACGACCCATATTCCAGGAGGAAAGCGGGCAGGCAGTGATCTTCTTCATAATTGTGCCAGCTTCCATCTCCGATGGCGGGATCGGGCCGATGATCCCATAACGATTCCTCTCAGGGATCATATAGACGGGAATAGAACGTGTCATCGTCACCGACTGCTCGATCGAAGCATGGCAGTTCCTATCGATCAGAACAAGATCCCCCTCGGTGACCGTTGCGGTATGGATGATCCGGTTTGACATTGAGGTGCCGTTTGTCACAAAGTATGTGAGATCTGACCCAAAGACCTTCGAGGCATACCGCTCGGCATCACCGATCGGACCCGTATGGTTCAGGAGAGAACCAAGCTCTGTCACGGAGACGGAGAGATCTGATCTGAGGAGTTCGTCTCCATAGAACCGGAGAAACAGTCTGCCTGCCGGTGACTTCAGAAAGGCTGTACCTCCGGTATGGCCTGGCGTATGCCATGAGTATTCACAGTCGCGGGAGTAATCTACGAGAGCGCGGAACATCGGAGGGAGAAGGGTTCCCCTGTACCGCCGGGCTGCTGCATCCACACGACCGGCGATGAACTCAGGTGAGTCATCAAGGAGCCAGATATACTCGTTCACCTCCCGGATCACCGAGAGGGGGAGTGTCTCGACCACCCCGGGATCAATCACAAGGAAGATCGGAACCAGATCCTCACCTGCACGGATGTCGGCTATAAGCTCCCCGACACCTTCAGATCCACGATCGAGGATGATACAGTCGTACCCGGAACCAAACCCGGATGGTCCGAACTTCAGTCCATAGACATCACTGATCCGGGTTACCGAAAGGCCATACCCTTCCAGTTCAGCAACAAGGCCCTTCATCAGCAGAGTTTCTGGAGATTCGGGACGGATATCACCACCAACGATCAGAACAGAGAGGAGTTCTTCCGGGTTCATCAGATCTCTGGATGCAGGTGAGAAGGGATAATCGTTTGGATGGGAGATGAATCCAGATCATCGACCACATACTGGTACCCAATCAATATCATCTCCAAATTTTACCATGGGCTTCAGACGCTCCCTTTGCCGGAAGCAGAGGCCATGGCAGGAACATTGGAATATCCCAGACAGATAGGACGGGTCTGCCTACAATGCCCAAAAGAGCATCTTATCACACACTGCTATCCGGCTTCGTTTAAGTCAACACAGGTTGTCTTAGAAGAGGGAGATGTGTGCTGCGTCAATCCAGGTTGACATATAAAGACAATTTAGTTCCCAGATCGAGGGTACACAAGCATCCCTTCAGAGTGTTCTCGAATTTGAAGTGCATATCCGGCCAAAAGATGACATCA
>NZ_JAUSCG010000067.1 GCF_030651615.1 Methanocalculus sp. | reverse complement strand
CTGAGCTCGGACGGAGAGTAGTAGGGCATTCTCATCGGATTGGTCACTGATTTACCGAGGGTGCCGGTGGTGGCGATGGTGAGAGAACTCCGTTCAAACACCTCTTCGAGGGTGATCCGCTCAGCAGATTCCAGAAGTTCGCGTGCATGTGAGGATCGGGCGATCGCCTCATTTCCGAGTCTGCAAGGGTTGACGAGGACGAGGTTCTTAAACCCGAAGTTCTTCATCACTCGTGCGGCAAAACCAACATTGCCTTCATACAGCGGCTCAACAAGGACGATATCCACTTCAGGCATCCTCTATCGAACCGCCCGGACCGTCGCCTTCAATGCATCAATCCCCGCCTCATAGACAGCGTTTCCAACGATGATCGTATCCGCATACCCGCTCATCTCTGCGGCACGTTCTGCGCTGTTGATGCCACCGCCATAGAAGAGACGTGCATTCGAGACACTCTCTGAGACGGCTTCTACAACTTTCGGGTCGCCATAGGTTCCTGAGTATTCGATATAGACGACGGGGAATCTGAAGTAACGATCCGCGACTGTCGCAAAGGATGCAACATCAGCAGGGGAGAGAGTGCAGTCTGCCCCCGTCACTTTTGCAACAGAGGATGCCGGGTTTAAGACGATATACGCTTCAGGAACAACCCGTTCCCAGTCAATTGCATAATCCCTCACCCACCGTTCATGCTGGCCGATGATCCAGCGGGGGTGAGAGGCATTCAGGACACTTGGTACAAAGACGAGATCAATCCCATCAAATCGGGCGCCACTCGGATCAGCCGGTTCTACGACGATGGGGAGATCGTAATCTCTGACACAATCATAGAGTTCAGTCAGGTTCTCAGGGGTGACGTTAAGGGTACCCGAGAGCATCAGTGCATCAGTTCCGCTCGTTGCCACGATCTCGATTGCGTCTCTGTCCAGATACCTGTCAGGATCCAGTTTCGTTATATGAACCCAGCTCTTCCAGCTCATAGTATTGCCGCCTGTTTCTTTAATTTTGATACGACCTCATGAGAGAGGCCGGAAACCTCCCCTTTCATCTGAAGGAGAGTCTTTTTGTCATAGATACCCGCATCAGCCAGTTTTCTGATCGTCGCCTCGCCGACACCCGGAATTTCGGCAAGACCCTTCTGCCCTTTCAAAAAGACCGAATTGCTGATCTTCTCTGGCCGTTGCTTATTAAAATGATCAGAGACGAGTGAGGCATGTTTGATCACCGTCTCTATGGTGACACCTGTTGCCAGTGCAATACCGGCGGGATGAATGCTGATGAAATCCTCCGGGGAAGTAATTCCTGCTGCCTGATATTTCTTAAGGGAGACTGCGGGTAAACCGATATCTTTGAGGGTCCTGGTATCACTCTCTTTCTTCGCTTCAGATAGCAGTTCCAGAGCCTCAGCCTCAGATACTCCGGTCTGTTTCAGGAGTTTTGGATCGGCCCTCCCCAGTGCTGTTATATCACCAATACCTGCATCTACGAGAGCCTTGGTGATCTTTGCAGGGCTCCTTCCTTTCCTCGGAGTGATATGATCGCGGATGAACTTCTTCATCTCGGTCCTCCGCCTAAGGATGCCGATCACCTCACCTGCACTCTGAATAAGAGATTTTGCTGATGCAGTTGGAACTGTGAGGATACCAGCTAGTTCATCGGGATTCTTTGCGGTGAGATCAGTGATTGAGTAGAGGTGGTGTGCATGGAGGGATCTGATCATCTCTTCGCTGCACCCCGGTATCATGGAGAGTGCCTCTCTGTTCGACTCGATATGAGAGCAGAGGGGGCATCCGATGTCCCAGGGGCGTGCACCCTTCCTGACCAGCCTGATATGGTTGAGGGAATGGGTCGGGCAGATATCTTTTGTCCGCACCGCACCACCCCAGGTTCCGGGAGGAAGGCTCATATTGAAGGTACAGTCAGGATAGTGCATACACCCGATGAACTGGGATGAACCCATCCTCCTGATACGAAGTGAGTGGCCGCAGACCGGGCAGGGGCCGACGATCGACTCTTCAATCGTCATATCCATTATATCCCCGCCTATCATCGACTCGTTTGCTTCAAGCTGGTTGAAGACCTGCTCGAGCATGCGGCGGGATTCAGAGAGGACTTCCTGGGCCTGCTTCTGCTGAACCTTTATCAGGTTCATATGCTCTTCAAGAGAGCTGGTCATCTCCGGCTTTGTTATCGTATCAGCATGCTCCTGAAGCGTATCGGTGACAGCTCTTCCGACAAGCGTGGGGCGCAGCGGGTTGCCTTCGACGTACTTCCGGGCGATCAGTTTTCCGATCACCTCATGGCGGGTGCTCTTCGTTCCAAGGCCAAGTTCCTCCATCCTCTGGATCAGACGGCTCTGGGTGTATCGTGCCGGGGGCTGTGTCTCCTTCTCATCAAGATGAACAGCGATGATTCTGAGTGTCTCTCCTGGTGTTAGCGGAGGAAGGATGCGTTCTTTTGCTTCAGAATAAGGGTATATACTCCTGTACCCGGCGACGACGAGTCTGCCGCCGGTTGCGGTATAGGGCTCTCTGCCTGCTGAGATATTCACCTTTAAGGTCTTCCATTTTGCATCAGGTGAGAGGGTTGCAAAGAATCGCCTGACGATGAATTCATAGAGCTTCCAGGCATCCTCCCCGATCTTATCGGGGCTTCCATAACCGGCAGGATGGATAGGGGGATGATCTGTCGTCTCTTTTTTACCACGGGTCGGTGAAGGCCTCATATTGGCAGCAACCCATTTCCCATCCTTTTCAAAGACTCCTTTTGAGAGATCGGCTACAATCCCCTTCAGATTGAGGCTCTTTGGATAGACCGTGTTATCGGTCCTCGGATACGAGATATATCCGTTCATGTAGAGATCTTCTGCAACACGCATCGCATTTGCCGCAGAGTACCCAAGTCTTCCTGCTGCAACGATGAGCGTCGTCGTGTCGAGGGGAGAGGGGGCACGATCATTCTTCTCTCCCTCGATCACCTCAGTGACAGTAGCGGGGGGCACTGATCCGGCAACAACTGCTTCAGCTTCTGCTTTCTCCTTGAAGCGGCCGTTTGTATGCCTGGCCTCAATCGGGGTCCCATCCTTTTCAGAATCGAGTCGAACCATCCAGTATGTTTCTGGTATAAACTCCTCGATCTCCTTCTCCCGATCAACGATCATCGCTA
>NZ_JAUSCG010000150.1 GCF_030651615.1 Methanocalculus sp. | reverse complement strand
GATTTATGGGAATTGCCGAGAGAATACAACGAGAAAAGGAACAGCGAAAGAAGGAAATCATCGATGCAGCCGAACGGCTCTTCTTCTCCCGTGCATACGATGATGTTTTAATGGACGATATCGCAGATGAGGTTGAGTTGAACAAGGCCACCCTCTATCTCTATTTTAACAGCAAGGAAGCACTCTATGCTGCCATTGTACTCCGAGGTGTCCGAATCCTCCACAAAAAATACCAGGAATGTATGGAGAGGAAAGTGCCGGGTGTTGTCAAGGTGGCCCTGATGGGCGATGCCTATCACCGTTTTTCTGAGGAATACCCGGATTACCTGCGAATGATCCACTTTTTTGGATCTGAACGTTTCTCAAAAGAGAATCCATATACTGCTGAGATCGGAGAAGGGTATGGGATGTGCCGGAAGATCCTGCAGGATGCGGTCCGGGAGGGGATCGATGACAAAACAATTCGATCCGATATTGATCCTTTCCTCGTCTCAATGTACCTGATGATCTCCTTCATGGGAACCCTCTCTCTGGAAGATAAGTGGAAACATGTGATCGCAGCAGAAGGGTTCAGCATTGAGCAGTTCTCAAAAGAGTATTTCCGTTTTATCATACCGGCGATAACAAGCGGTGCATCACGGAAATATCCCGATCTCATGCAGGGGAAGGATTTGAATAATACTCTGTTATGATTTTTTTTATTTTATTTTAAAAAAACGAATCGCCTGGCATTATCGTATGCGAACCTCATTTCTAGATACCCCCGGGCGGATTCGAACCGCCGTCGCCGGATCCAAAGTCCTGCATGATTGACCACTACACTACGGGGGTGAGAAGATCCTCCAATATATTGATGGTAAAAAGATATAGTGGTTTGGGAGTCTGAAGTGGAGGAGATGCGATCAACCGGCTCTTTAGATCATGTAATTGATGAAAAGATCCGATCAGCAAACTCCATAAAAGGGGATAATTACTTCTGCAAAAGTGTATCGTCACCGGAAAGTCCGGCCACTTTTCGCTCCATCTCAAGGATGAGTGAATCACGTTCTGCCTGTATCTTCCGCTCGTTCTGAATATTTTTAACCATCACAGCAAAGACGTACATCCCGGCGGCATTTGCAAGAATCATCGGAATATACACCCTGCTGACAATTTCAAGTGCCGCATCAAATGGTCTGACCATGATGAGCGTCAGTGCCATATGGAAGACTTCCATCAGAATGGCAAAGGCAACCGCAATCGTTGTGCCTGCAAACTTCTTCTTATAGTATATCCATATGAGACCCCCAAAGAGCCCGGCGAAGATCGCTGAGATCGAGCAGGCATAGACGGTGATACCTCCCATGCTCAGACGGTACGCAGCTCCGATCAGCCCTGCACCGATCCCGACCCAGGGACCTGCAAGCAGGCCCGCGACCATTGGCCCAAGGTCGCGGACATTCACAACCGATCCGAGGAACTCAATTCCACTGACTGACCCATAAATGGAGAGGCCACCAAAGAGGAGTACGAGGATGATCCGGGTTTTTATCGTCGGGTTGCCATCCAGGATCTCGGGGAATATCCTGCTCCGTGTCAGGAGATATGCGGCAACGATGATGACGCATATGAGCTGCAGGAGAACATTAATCTGGGTTAGAAATGTTCCGTCCATAAAAAATATCCATAAAAGTTAGCTCATAATTTGTTATAAGGTATACGATCAGGGATCCTCTGGAAAGGTGTTTTGAGACGTCTGTTGTCGGTCCTCCGGCTCTATAACAACCAGTTAATCATACACTTTACAGCAGTCTTTCGAGAATGTCTGCTGCATCCTTCACATACGCCGGGCACCTTGTCTTGAACAGGTTCTCATCCCGTGCCTTTTCATATTCATGAGAATCGCTCAGATCATATCCTAACAGGCCGGTGCAGTTGACGGAGCCGTTTTTCTCGGTAAATTCATTGATAAATTGCCGGACAAGCGCCCGCGTTTTGTCATTTGCGGCAGTATCCCCCTCCCTGGATTTTCCGTATTTCAGCCCGATGGCGAGGATTGCACCTGAAACGGCCCCGCAGATATTACCGGTCCGGGAGACTCCGGCACCAAAGCCGCAGCTGATCTTCTTTGCAAGATCCTCAGACAGTCCGAGATCTTCTGCGAATGCCGAAAAGACTGAGGAAGAGCAGGTGTATCCGTTTGAGAAGGCAGTGATTGCGTTGTCTGATTTTGACATGGTTGCTTCCTCTCGTTGATATTTGGATTTCAGGGTGATAAAACTCTGCAGGCACGATATGCCTTCTGAAAAGAGCAGGAATCGAACCCCTCTTCTCCTTTCCGGCATGCGCCGCCGGATAGAACTCTTGTGTGGATATCTTTATCCCGAATTGTACGAAAAGGAGAATCAATACAGTCGAATCACTCCTTGCATCCGGAATATTCCTGATATGATACCATGACGACCATCATCTACACGTTTACCGGTACCGGCAACACCCTTGCTGTTGCCCGCCTGCTTGCCGAGGCTCTCGGTGATACGACAATCATCCCCATAACCAGGGCGATGGAAGACAGTGCCGTCCCACCGGAGGCCGATGCGATCGGGATTGCGTTCCCGGTTCACTATGTTGATATGCCCACCATTGTGCAGGAATTTGTACGTGGACTTCAGATACATGGCAATCCCTATATCTTTGGGATCGCGACCTGCGGCGGGAGTCCAGGGGGTGCCCTCTATAACCTTGATGCTCTCATCAAAGTAAAAGGAGCAGATCTCTCCCTTGGTGCAGCCATTACGATGCCAGAGAACTTTGTCGGGCCAATAGACCTGATGGAGCCTCCTGAGAAGGTTGAGGGGATACTGGCATCTGGTCAGGATCGAATACCGGAGATTGCAGACGCGATCCGCAGGAGGCAGGAATCCACGCCAGAAGGATCGAACTCAACACCGTACCGGGTTGTGGGATCGTTCTTCCGCTTCCTCATAACATCTGTGTACGGCACTCCCCGGCGGCTCCATGCGACCGATCGCTGCAACCGGTGCGGGATCTGCTCCCGGATCTGCCCGACAGAGAACATCACCGTAACCGATACTGCTGTCACCTGGGGCAGTTCCTGCACCCAGTGTTATGCCTGCATCCACTGGTGCCCGCAGGAGGCAGTCGAGATCGGGAAGAGGACCCTCGGAAAAAGGCGGTACCATCACCCGGATGTGACGGTTGCGGATATGATGGAGCAGAGGAGGGGATAGTTGATCATTTCGTATGTAAAAATTCCTTTCTGGTATTGTCAAAAGAGTTAAAATTCAGATAAGCTGCACACCTGAATAACGTGAAACGCAGATGTTCTCGTTCCTCTCCCTAAGACGCAATCCAGCCCTCCAGCTGATCTTCCTTCTCGGTATCGTCAGCCTATTTGGGGATATGGTGTACGAAGCAGGAAGGAGTATAACAGGTCCTTACCTCTTCTATCTTGGGGCAACTGCCTTTGTTGTTGCAGTGATAGCAGGCTTTGGAGAATTTATCGGCTATGCATTACGCCTTCTATCAGGATATATTGCTGATCGGACCGGCTCCTACTGGAGTTTTGCCATCATCGGATATCTCATGATCGGTGCTATACCTCTTCTTGTTTTTGCCCATGCATGGGAAATTGCGGCAATTCTCATCATTCTTGAACGGATGGGAAAAGGCATCCGGTCACCGGCAAAAGATACCATCCTCTCCCATGCTGCGCACAGGATTGGCCGAGGAACCGGCTTCGGTATTCATGAAGCCATGGATCAGATTGGTGCTGTTGCGGGACCTCTCATCTTTGCCCTCTCCATTGCGGTGTCGGGAGGATATCAAACAGGTTTTGCACTTCTCTCAATTCCGTTTATCCTGCTCATCATCTCTCTATTGATCGCTTACCGGACGGTCCCGGATCCTCTCTCCCTTGAGGATGATTCCGTGAAACGGGATCTCCGGCATATCGGGAAGCTTCCACAGCTCATGCTCCCCTATGGTACATTCACCGTCCTGACGATGGCTGGCTTTGCAGTCTTTCCGCTGATTGCATTCCACTTCTCTTCGGCTTCGGTCGTCCCGGAGGCGCAGATCCCCATCTTCTATGCGATTGCAATGGCAGCTGATGCCTTCTTTGCGCTTATTATCGGTGTTCTCTATGACCGGATAGGTCTTGGTGTACTGATTATCATCCCGCTTGTCAATATCCCGATTGCACTCCTTGTATTCTCCTCCCACTATCTCTTTGCCCTTCTCGCCGTCATCCTGTGGGGTCTCTCAATGGGATCGCAGGAGACTGTTCTCAGGGCGGCTCTTGCAGATCTCACCTCTCTTTCAAAACGGGGAACCGCATATGGAATCTTTAACACACTGTATGGAGGTGGCTGGTTCATCGGGAGCATCATCGTTGGTCTGCTCTATGAGTTCGATATCGGGATTCTGATCGGGTACCTTGTCCTGATGCAGGTGGCGGCACTTGCGGCATTTGCCTGGCTTACCAGATCGATTTCGCCAAAAGCCGGAGAGATTGTACAGTAACCAAAATCTATAAAAAGAATGCGGGTTGGGAGCAGGTGTTAAAAAAACTCTACTGCTCAATACCCTTAATCGCCGCCTCAGTCTTCTTTACAAGCTGATGCTGCCCCTCAAGCTCTGCCACCCTCCGGATCGCCTCGAGCCGGTGGACAGACTCTTCCAGAAACGAGAGAATATCGGCAGGGAAGAGGTCGATCCCATACTCATCGAGGAGGTGAGCGTGTATCTCGCGGTGGTCAAGCCCTCCCATCCGGAGATCGATTATCATGAGGACAAACTTCTGCTCCGGACACCCGCAGAGGGGACTTCCCTTGCACCGGCAGTCGAGGAAATCCTTCTGGAACCGCAGAAGCTGGTCTCTCAGGGTCGGATCGAGCTGTTCATAATTGAGCGATCCAGCGATCATCTCCAGATTTGCACCGTGAAATGCAAAGTCAGGGAGACGGTATCCGGCTATCCGCTGAATCTTGCGGACAGCACGGAGTCGGGCCTTCTTTGCGATCACGACCCTTCTCCGGGCTCCTCATCAAACTTCTTGAGCGACTTCATCGCCTCGCCCATCTTCTCAACAGCTACCAGCCACTCGTCAAAGATCGTCGGATCATCGGTATCCTTCACATACTTCGAACAGCAGGTGACACCATTGATGACTGCCGATCCGATCACTGATGCAATTCTGAGGGCCTCTTCAGGATCTTTATCAGCAGCCTTCTTCCCTTCCTTCACGAGGGTCTTGATATCCGCCTCGGTCTCACCGGCGATGAACAACCGGCATGCAGCGAAGAGAACCATCATCGCGACCTGAAC
>NZ_JAUSCG010000064.1 GCF_030651615.1 Methanocalculus sp. | reverse complement strand
ATCGATAACGGCCAGATCAACACCATTAAAGAGAGGACCCGCGAGGAGGTCCGTCAGATCATCGCCATCTATCAGGCGATGATCACTGAGAACGGTTCAGTTCCCCCCAGACATGACGGAACCGCTGAATCGCGGTGATATGACCGAGGAAACCGAAGAGGAGGAGCATGATTCCAAGGTATGTCCAGGAGAAGAGTCCTGTCGGGATCACGATATCACATATTCCTGCAAAGAGGATCAGAACCAGCCGGTCTGCCCGCCCGAGGAGTCCGCCATAGTACCTGCCGACTCCTACCGCCTGTGCCTGTGTACCGAGGTACGATGACATCAGCACACCGGTGAGTGCAAAGACACCGACCTCCCATGAGGTAAAACCTCCGGCAAAGATCCCGACGATGATGAATATATCTGCATACCGGTCAAGGACATGATCAAGAAAATCCCCTGTTACACCAGCTGATCCCATTTCTCTCGCAATAGCTCCGTCTATTGCATCAAAGAAGGCGTTTATCGCAACAAACAGGACACCAAACCCTATCTCACGATACCAGAAGGCGGTCCCTGCGGCAATTGCTGCAAGAAGAGCTATGACTGTCGAAGTGTTCGGAGTGAGACCGAGACGTATCGAGAACCTGGCAACAGGGGTTACGATTCCATTGATATGAGGACGGAATTGATCGAGAGTCATGGCATGTATGAAAGGAGATAGTCTGACCAGTCGCAGTGACCATAAGACGGGGTGCCTCTATCCATCAGGACATCCTGAACATAATCGGCAACGACAGTACTATCGATATCTGTCGTCTCGAACTCATAAATCACTTCTGGATCAAATGATTCCAGGCTCTCGATGAGGACAGTGTCAAGTGCTTCGGCAAGGGCGTTCTCTTTTGCCTTTTCAGAGGAGTAACCACGTCTGATTAACCTGTCGATGATGATATCAGGATTACACCTGAGGATAATAATCCGATCACAGGGGAGGAGATGAGCGAGATGCCCTTCAACAACACCATCAATAATTTGAAACTCATCTGCCCACAGTTCTTCATTGATAATTTTTGTATCGCGATCCGGATCTTCACCAAGAATATAGGGGGTGATGGTATCGTTTATTCGAATAACACGGATACCCCTCTCTTCGAGGATGTCTGCAACAGTCGTCTTTCCGGAACCGGGAACACCGGTTAAGCCAACCATCATAGTGACGCGACCGCCAAAACGAACCGTTCGCATTCCCAGTCTTCACCGATGGAAACCCTGATGAAGGTCTCGCCAAGTCCGGGGAAACTCTCACATGACCTGACCAGAACACCTTTTCTGGCAAGGGCATCAGCTGCCTCTCTGCCGGTATATGGGCTCATATCGACGAGTACAAAATTTGCACCGCTCGGAGCAACCGGGTAGGGGATCTCCAGAACAAATCTCTCTCTCCATCGCCTGACATGAGCAATGAACCGATCTGCATAGGAGAGATCATTGAGTGCCCCGACAGCTGCCGCCGCAGATACGGCATTCAGAGCAAACGGCGTTGCGGCACGGGTGTAGTACGGCAGATACCAGTCCGGTACAAAGGCATAGCCGACCCGGAGTCCTGCAAGCCCATACACCTTCGACATCGTCCGGCCGATTATCAGGTTCTCATATCTATCAAGGAGCGGGAGGTAATCAACGCCAGAGAACTCAACATATGCATTGTCGAGGAAGAGGATACCCTTGATCTCCTCAAGGATAGCAGCAATATCATCAGGTGAGGTCACTGTGCCGGTCGGGTTGTTCGGCGAACAGATGAAGGAGAGTTTTGCATCCCATGCAGATTCGATGAATGCATCTCTATCGACTGTATAGTCTTCCAAACGTTGGATATGTTCAATGATTCCACCCTGTGCTTTGACTGCAAGATCATAAAATGAGAAGGTGGGTGTCGAGATGACGACCCGGTCAAGTGGTGAGATGATCGTCCGGACGACCGTCTCAATAACACCATCCATACCTGCCCCGGTAACCACGGGATACTGGCCATGAACCGACTGCAATTGTGCAATGAGTGCATCATGGGTCGTATCCGGGTACCGGTTTCCAGAGAGGAGTGCCTCGTATGCCTTCGCTAGTGCATCTGCGGATGGAGGAGATGGGTTTTCGTTTGAGGCAAGCCGTGCGACCTGTTCAAACCCAAACCGTGCAGCGATATCCTCTGCCTTCCCGGCAAACCGATATCCACCCTCCAGAAAGCAGGGTCTAATTAAGGACCTCAGTGAGGACTTCATTGACGACTCCTGCTGCACGGTCGATCTCGGCGTCGGAGATGATGAGTGGTGGGACCAGCCGGAGGTTTCCATCTCCGGCACAGTTGACGAGTACACCAAGCTCGGCACACCGGCTCTGCACACGTGGACACTGTTCACCCACCGAAATACCGATCATCAGGCCGCGGACACGTGGATTCCATTTCGCAAGCTTCGAGGCGAAACGTTCACCCTTTGCAGCAATGCCGGGAAGGATCGGTTCAATGACATCGATTGTGGCCATTGCAGCAGCCATCGCAAGCGGTCCACCTGCAAAGGTGCTTCCATGCTCGCTCTTCTTAAATGCAAGGCCATCCCGCGCCGCGATAGCCCCCATCGGAAATCCTGATCCGATCCCTTTTGCAAGTGAGACGATATCCGGCATCACCTTCGTCTGGTGCATCGCAAGCCAGGTGCCTGTCCTGCCCATACCGGTCTGCACCTCGTCGGCGATGAGGAGTGCACCCTTCTCGTCACAGATCTCGCGTACACCCTCGATGAATCCTTCAGGGGGAATAATAACCCCGGCCTCACCCTGTATCGGCTCAAGGAGTACTGCAGCGGTACTCGAGTTGACAGTGGCCCTCAGTCCATCGAGATCTCCATATTCTACAAAGCTGCACTTTGGTTCAAGTGGTCCAAACGGCTCACGAATTGCTGGTTTATGTGTCACTGCAAGCGATCCGATCGTTCTGCCATGGAATCCATGAGTGAAGGCGACCGCTTCATTGCGCTTTGTAGCAAGGCGTGCAAGTTTCAGTGCTGCATCGTTTGCCTCTGCACCCGAGTTTGAACAGAAGATCGTGGAGAGCTGGGTGAGCTTTGCGAGCCGCTCTGCAAACTCTGCCTGTCCGGGGACATAGTAGAGGTTCGAACAGTGGATCAGCTCATGTGCCTGGCGGCAGATTGCTGAAACCACATGGTCATGGCAGTGTCCGGTACTGCAGACGGCAATACCTGCGACGAGATCAAGGTACTCCTTACCATCATCATCCCATACCGTACATCCCTTTCCACGCCGGATCATCATCGTCCGGGAGAAGGCAGGCATAAAGTATTGAGCGTCAAGGCTCCGGTAATCACTCATAAGTATCACTCATATTCAATTGTTGCCGGGGGCTTTCCGGTGACATCATAGACGACTCTGGCAACACCGGGGATCTCGGAGGTGATACGTGATGCAATCCGCTCAAGTGTCTCATATGGTAGTCTGAGGGGATCAGCGGTCATACCATCGCGGGAGTTTACCGCACGTACGGATACGATCCAGCCATGAAGCCTGACATCACCTTTCACACCGGTCCCAAGACCGATGAGGGCGGCAAAACACTGCCAGGGAGAGTAGGTCTCGATCAGCTCATCCTCAACGATATAGTTCGCCTCACGGACGATGGCAACCTTCTCCGGGGTTACCTCTCCAAGCACCCTGACCGCAAGGCCGGGGCCCGGGAACGGCATTCTGTGCTGGATCTCAGGAGGAAGACCAAGTGCTCCCGCAACCACCCTGACCTCGTCTTTATAGAGGTCCCTGAGAGGTTCGATGACCCCTTTGAACTTGATATCAAGGGGCATCCCGCCGACGTTATGATGGCTCTTGATACCCCCTTCGCTCTCGATCCGGTCAGGATAGATCGTTCCCTGAAGAAGATACTCTGCCCCCGTCTCCTTTGCTTCATGCTCAAAGATCCGGATGAAACGCTCTCCGATCGCCTTCCTCTTCTCTTCGGGATCGATGATCCCTTTGAGTGAAGCAAAGAACTCAGCCGCAGCATCAACGGTCTTGAGGTTGATCGATCCGAAGAGCTGTTTTATCCGTGCACTCTCTCCCTTTCTCATCAGGCCGGTATCGACATAGATCGGAATGAGGCGATCACCGATTGCCCGTGCGGCAAGAGCTGCACAGACCGAACTGTCGACACCACCGGAGAGTGCCATGACAACATGTCCATCTCCAACGCTCTTTTTTATCTCTTCAACTGCTTCTTCGATGAATTTTTGTGCATTTACCATTATTGTCACCTCTATGATGTCTTCTTCTCTGCTTTACATGCCGCTACAAACCCAAGGAACGGTGGGGATGGACGGGTTGGCCGTGAGCGGAACTCTGGATGGAACTGAGTCGCAAAGAAGAACGGATGGTCTTTGATCTCGAGTATCTCCATCCGGTTCCCGTTTTTGCCTGAGAATATGAGTCCTTTATCTTCAAGGATCTCGATACAGTCAGGATTTACCTCGTATCTGTGGCGGTGCCGCTCGGTGATCTCTGATGCACCCTGATAGATTTCATCTGCAAGGGTTCCCGGAGTGATCATGACAGGGAAATCTCCAAGCCGCATCGTTCCACCGAGATCGGTCTCACCCTCCTGCTCAGGGAGGATCTTGATGACATGGGTTCCAGGTCCCATCTCTGCACTTATTGCATCGGGAATCCCTGCTACATGCCGGGCAAACTCAACAACAGCAAGCTGAAAGCCGAGGCAGAGACCGATGAGCGGTATCTTCTTCTCACGGGCACACCGGATCGCCTGTATCTTCCCTTCGATCCCCCGTGTCCCAAAGCCGCCCGGAATAAGGATGCCATCCACTTCAGAGAGGATAGTGTCATCACAGTTCTCCGCATCCATCCACCTGATATTCACCTCAGTCGATAGGGAGCGGCCGGCATGCTTCAGCGCCTCCTTGATGCTCATATAGACATCCTCAACACCGTACTTCGTCACGATGGCAACGGTGATCCTGCTTGTATACTCCTTTGTAACAAGCCGGTACCAGTCGTTGGATGGTGTATGCACCTCAAGCCGGAGGAACTCGGTGAGGACTTCAGCAAGCCCCTCCTTCTCCAGTTCCATCGGTACATGATAGGTATCCGGAGCGGTCGTTGCGCTGATGACCGCCCGTTGCGGAACATCACAGAAGGCCGATATCTTCTTCTTGGTATGTGCTCCGATCGGGAGATCGCTCCTCCCGACGATGACATCAGGATAGAGTCCAAGCTCTCGTAATGCTTTGACTGAATGCTGTGTCGGTTTTGTCTTGAGATCCCCCATCGTATCTGCCGGAACGAGGGTGACATGAACCAGGATGAAATCACCGGGTTCAGACTCTCCATGCATCTGCCGGACCGCTTCTAAAAACGGCATACTCTCAATATCACCGACAGTCCCCCCCACTTCGACGATACAGACGTCTGCCGGGCCTTCGCTGCTTCTCCAGTTGAGAGCCGCAGATCGGATCTGGTTTTTGATCATATCGGTGATATGCGGAATTATCTGAACAGTCTCTCCGAGATAATCTCCGTGCCGCTCTTTATCGATCACGGTCCGGTAGATCTTTCCGGTTGTAATATTATGTGCTGAAGTAACCTCGATATCCATGAACCGTTCATAGTTACCGAGATCGAGATCGACCTCTGCCCCGTCTCTGAGGACAAAGACCTCACCATGCTGTGCAGGATTCATCGTACCCGCGTCAATGTTCAGGTACGGATCGATCTTGACCGCAGTCACAATGTATCCTCTGTTCTTCAGGATACGTCCTATTGAGGCGGCGGTGATCCCTTTTCCAAGACCACTCATCACCCCTCCGGTAACAACAATATATTTCACACTGAACCCCGCATAAGATCCGTCTAATTTATAAAACTAATACCCTTCGCATCCGGTTATGGTCTGGTGGAATGAGATGCCTTCAATGACTGGATACGATCGCAAACGATGCGGTCGTCCTGGCAAGGAGCTCTTCAGATCCGTCACCTCTCCTCACCTCTCCTTCAAGAAAGGCGACTCTCCGTCCACGCCGGATAACCCATCCGCGCGCAATGATAGTACCATCCCGGACACCACGCAGGAAACTGGTCGATTCTGAGATGGTGGCGATCCCCTCACCTTCTGTCAGGAGGGTGTAGAGTGCAAGTGCCATCGCCTCATCGGCAAGAGCAACGAAGAGACCACCCTGTAGCCAACCGACTCCGTTCTGCATCGTGGGCTGAATTTCCATAGACAGTTCCGACCTTCCTTCACCAAACGAGAGGACCGACACACCCATCATCTTAAAGAAGGGGTTGGCCTGATCGGAGTCTTCTTTCAGGCGTTTTAAATATTCCATCGATTATGAGTTCCATCGGTTGGGCTTAAGCATTTCGATGATAGACTTTATAACTGATCACAAACCTTCAAAAGATGAGGTATTTACATGGTTTCTCTGAAACACTTCATGGCACTTATCATCGCAATTGCGGTGATCCTTCCTGCCGCATCAGCGATGGTCGGCGGGGACAAAGCATGGTATCTGGTCCATAGCAATGTCGATGACGCAAACGTCTACTTTGGCGGAGAGTACCAGGGACAGACCACCAATGGCGAACTCTACATCGAGTACTATACCACCGGCACCCCGGTGACGAACTTCATGGTGCAGAAGGACGGATACACCACCTATTCAGGTGCGATCACCCAGTTCCCCGCAAAAGGTGAGGTTGTTGACCTGTATGCGACACTGCAATCGGCAGAGCCTGCTCCCCCAATCGGAGGGAGCATCGGCTACTATACTGTCTATGCAAATGTCAACGGTGCCTCAGTCTACTTTGACAGCGACTTCAAAGGAACGATCGCAAACGGTGAACTGACCGTCCAGGTGTATACCACAGGTACACCCTACAACACCTACCGTGTCTCGATGAACGGCTACTCAGACTTCACCGGCCAGATTACCGACTACCCGGCACAGGGTGAGACGGTGAAACTCCATGCAACACTTCAGCCGGTCCAGCCGACTCCGACAAAGTCTCCGGTCTCCATTCTGACGACCTTTGCAGCGATCGCCGGTATTGCAGCAGTTCTCCTCGCCTCAAGGCGGGAGTAACACCCCCTCTTTTTTTTATGGCAACCATACGCACCTTTATATCCGGGGATTTCGACAGCATTGTCGGACTTGAGATGAAGAGTTCGGGATCGGTATACGGAGCCGCCGTCTTCATCAGGCAGATGCAGGTTCTGACAGAGTCATCATTCTTCGTCTCAGAAACAGATGGTGATATCACCGGCTATACCATCGGATCGGTGTTGATGAAGTCACCAAAGAGAGCATGGGTACTTCGTCTTGCAGTGAGTGAAGAACACCGGAGGAGAGGGATCGGGAGGCAGTTATTAATGCGGCTGATCGAAGAGTTGAAAGAGTATGGTGTTGAAGAGGTTCTTCTCTCGGTCTCACCGAAGAACCATTCGGCATTGCCCCTCTACCACTCACTTGGATTTTCTGATGACTCCTTTGAAGAGGCGTACTTCGGCCCGGGTGAAGACCGGCTGATCCTCATAAAATACCTCTGAAGACTGCGCGGCATATTATTTGGTCCTGATATCGGGTGAAAAAGATGAGGAAGGCTCTTTATCTGATAAGCAGAGTACCACCGGCTTATCATCGAGTATGACAGAGGAGATATCTTATGCAGATCACCTCCTTTCCTCAGGATGAAGGCAATAAGAATGAGGAGCTTGTCAAAACCAAGGTATTTTATCTCATCTTTCCTTTTATCCTTTCTCTGCCACTTATTACACTTCTCGCCCTCATGCTTCCGCATGAGGAGGTGTCACTTTTCCTCACACTGCTCGTCGCATATATCATTCCGCCAGCAGGGAAGGAGTCGATCATTCCGTTCGGCATCATTCTCGGATATCCATGGTGGATGATCTGCTCGGCCATTTTGATCATCGACATAGCATCTGCCCTCTTTATTACTCTTAATTTCCATTATCTCTACAAGATTCCATTCTTTGGGCAAATCTTTATACGCTGTTCAGATGGGATGCAGACACTCCTCGGCAGGCACAGATGGATCTCCCGGTTCTCATTATTCGGCCTCTTCCTCTTCATCTTCTTCCCACTGCAGGGGTCAGGGGCAATCAACGGAACGATCCTCAGCAGACTGCTCGGGATTGAACCGCGTTCCGCATTGGTCTGCATCATTGCCGGATCGGGACTCTCCTGCCTTGCAATCGCCTTTGGAGTCACTTTTATCGATGAAGTGAGCAATCACAATCTCTCTGTCATGATCCCAATTCTCGTCCTCATCATCGGTATATCCATTGCCGCCACTTTGTATGGAGCGTATGGATCACGTTTACGGTGAGATGCATCTTGTGAAAACTCTTAATGGCTTTGTTTCCGATATCATACTACATGAAACTCCTGATAGCTGTAGCACCTGAACGGTTCCGTGATGAGGAACTGATTGAACCGATGAAGATCTTTGCATCCCAGGGGATCGAAACCGTCATCGGGTCAACAAAAACCGGCGAATGTTTAGGGATGATTGGTGATCGGATCGACGCGACGATCACGTTTGAAGATGCTGCCATTTCTGACTATGATGGAATCGTCATCATCGGCGGGATCGGATCACAGGACTTCTTCTGGAACAGCCAGGAGCTGATCGGGCTTGTGCGAGATTTCTATGATAGTGGGAAAGTCGTTGCCGCAATCTGCCTCTCACCGGTTGTTCTTGCGATGGCAGGGATTCTGAAGGGGAAGAAGGTGACGGTCTTTTCGAGTCCTGCATCGACACATGCGATGAAGACGAGCGGAGCGGTCATTGTGAACGAACCTGTCGCCGTTGATGGCAGGATCATCACTGCAAACGGGCCAGTGGCAGCAGAAGCCTTTGGAGAAGCAATCATCACCGTATTAAAGCAGTAAACCATGCCACAGGTCACGGATACAGACTGCAGCCTCATCATACCGGCATACAATGAGGAGGAGAGGATAGCAGAGCTTCTCCCCACCCTCCTCTTATTTGATGGCGAGGTGATCATTGTTGCGGATGGTGATGACAGAACCCGTGAGATAGTTCTTGAGTTCATCAGAGCTCATCCCAACCGGGATATCTGCTGTCTTTCATTCACAGAGCGGCTCGGAAAAGGAGGCGGCATATCAAGGGGCATGAAGGCCGCCACAAGAGATTACATCGGATTTTTCGATGCCGATGGGTCAACGAGCGTTTCTGAGATGAAAAAGATCTTTAACGGACTTGAACGGTATGACGGGGTGATCGGCTCACGGTGGATAGCCGGCGCAACGATTCCGATCAGACAGGGACTCACCCGCAGGATACAGAGCAGGGTCTTCAATCTGATCATCCGTCTCCTCTTCGGCCTTTCATATGCTGATACTCAGTGCGGTGCAAAAGCCTTCCGGCGTGAGGTTGTGGAGCAGGTACTTGATAGTGTCTCTGCTACCGGATTTGAATTTGATGTCGAGCTTCTCTGGAGAGCAGAGACGGCGGGATTTGTGATATGTGAGGAGCCGATAATCTGGAGTGATCGCGGCGGATCACGGGTTCGTATGAGTGATACCGTCGCGATGCTCACCGGACTCCTCTGCATCAGGTTTTTACGATGATAAATGGTGAACAGGATGATCCGATCCGGCAGGCATTCCTCCTCTATGAAGCAGGAGCATATGAAGAGTCACTTGCACTCTGTTCTGGTAGAGAGGATGTAGTCTTTGAAATCCTTACAGCAGATAACCTCCTTGCCCTCGGAAGGTTAGCCGATGCGGAAGCGGCTTTTCGCGATCTCATCCGGGTGATGCCGGGATCATCAAAGCTCCATTTCGGACTTGCCGAGGTGCTCAGGCTCCGTGAAGATGATCGGGCGGCTGCTGAGTATTCTGAAGCTGTACGCCTTGATCCGGGATATGCACCTGCACTCAGGCGGTATGCTGAGTTCTTCACCGAGAGAGAAGATTATCGGGCGGCGATCCCGATCCAGAAGGCACTTGTTCGTATCAGCAGGGAGAAGAATGATGCACTCGCCCTGATGCGGTCACTCATTACCATATCAGAAGGAGAGGAAGCAATTGCCCTGTACAGGCGCACCTTCCCTGAAGGTTCTGAGAATCCGGGGTATATCGAGGCCCTCATGGCCTGTCAGCGGTACGATGAGGCGGCAGGAGCTGCTGAAGAGGCATGGCTCAGGCGAAGGGAGAAGCCATATCTCCATCTCTGGCTCTCTTCACTCCAAAGA
>NZ_JAUSCG010000123.1 GCF_030651615.1 Methanocalculus sp. | reverse complement strand
TGTCGGATGGATCCATATCGGCGCTGTCTTCATCACCCGTGGACGGCTCTGGCGGGTGCTTGAGGTTGGGGAGGAGATGATCACCGTTGAGCCGGCTCCAAAAAGTGTCGGGGAACTGCCATCATGGGAGGGTGAGCAGATCCCGGTGCCGTTTGAAGTTGCTGAGGAGGTTGGAAAGCTCAGGAGGATGCGGAACTTCTCAGAGTATGGGGCAGATAAAAAGTCGGTTTCATATATCGAGCGGATACTTTCTGAGATGGAGAAGAACAGAACACCGGTTCCAACAGACCGGCTGGTGATGCTTGAACATACGAAGGAGGGCGTGATCATCAATATCTGCGGGGGCCATAAGGCAAATGAGGCCCTTGGACGGGCCCTCTCTATACTGATCTCAGCCCGCTTCGGGACGAGTGTCGGGATCGAGGTGAATGCATACCGGATATTCCTCCGCCTCCCACGAAATGTCGGGGCACGCGATATTCAGGAGATACTGGGATCACTTGAGGGGGACCATATCGAGGCGATCCTGATGATAGCGATGAAGAGGACCTCGCTCTATAAATGGAAGCTTGTCGCTGTTGCAAAGAAGTTTGGTGCGATCGATTCCGATGCCGATTACGAAAAGATCAGCCTTCACCGCTTAAGCGAACATTTTGATGGCACCGTCGTCGCACGGGAGGTCTATCGGGAGCTCTTCTCTTCATATATGGATGTCAGAGGAGCGGGTGCGCTCATCTCCAGGATACGATCAGGTGAGATCGAGGTGAGGGTAGGTCCGCTTTCGATCATCGGTGCAGAGGGGCTCTTCTCATCCCGTGACCTGATCGCCCCCCCTGAGATGGATCAGGCGGTTATCGGAGCGGTAAAACGACGCCTGGATGCCCAGGAGGTGATCATCGCCTGTATGCACTGTAAGAACTGGAAGAAGAAGACGATACTTGAACGGATACCCGATCAACCGGAATGCCCAAAGTGCGGTGCACGCTTAATCGCCGCCCTCAAACCATATGAAGAGGAGAATTACCGGATTATGAAGAAGAAGAAGAAATCTGATGAAGAGAGAGAGATCGAGGCGAGGATGCTCCGTTCAGCAAACATGGTCCTCTCAAGCGGCAGGAAAGCGATCATTGCGCTTGCGGGCCGTGGTGTTGGCCCAGAGGTTGCATCGCGTATTTTAAACACTCATACGACCGGGGATGCGTTTTATAAAGAGATTCTCAAAGCCGAGAGAAAGTACATAAGCACGCATCGGTTCTGGTAAAAAAAAGAATTTTAGAGGATATCTGCAAGGTGCTGTTCCAAAACGGCAAGACCTGCTCTGACATCAGTGAGGTTCTTGCCCCCTGTGAGAATGATCTTTCCTGAGGAGAAGAGGAGCGCGACGATCTTTGGATCGGCTATCCGGTACACAAGGCCCGGGAACTGCTCGGGTTCATACTCGATATTTTCGAGCTGGAGGGTGATGACAACTTTGTTCAGGTTGATAGACTTGCCCATATCATAAGAGCAGACGATGTTGGTTACATTAACATCAGGAACTTCATGAGTCTTGATGCCTGCACTGTTGAGAGAGGCGAGGATGATCTCAAGGCCCCTGCCCATATCTTTCTCATTCTTGATGCCGGTGAGAACCACTTTTCCAGACGAGAAGATGAGTGATGCCATCTTCGGATCTTTGATCCGGTACACCGCTCCCGGGAAACGCTTGGTATTGAGTTCACACCCCTCGATATGCTCTGCAATTGCTAAAAGATCGATTGAATCTGCGATGACGCCGGAGGCGACGATATTTTCGATCTTCAGTGAGTCGTATTGTTGATCTGCCATCTTCGTACAATTGAAGTTTTGCAGAGCATAATGGTGATGGAGAACCTTTATGATATTTAGTCAGACAGGCATTTCTGATGCCTTAAATCCCCTGTTTATTCTGGAATACTTACCCCCTCGCGAGAGTTTCGATAAAGAATGGTGATGGAGAGGGGGGGCGCCGGGTTCCCGAAGAGCAGATCGAATGCCATAAATGAGATAAAAACGTAAATTATGACGTTTTTATGACAGAGGGAGTAGGCAATATCAGGGATTGCGGCAAGGCCGCCCCGGATCTTCAGCCCAAAAGGCAGGAGTATGAGCAGGGTGTTCCGGAGTATACTATCGAGGTGCCCGAATTCTTTAATTTCGCTTTTGACGTCGTCGATGCATGGGCTGAGAAAGACCGGAATAAGCTTGCACTCATCTGGACGAACCAGTCGGGTGAGGAGAAGAAGTATAGTTTCTGGGATATGAAGACCCTGTCAAACGAAGCGGCGAATATCCTGCTGAAGTTTGGGATCAATAAGGGTGACCGGGTATTTGTGATGCTCCCCCGTATCCCTGAATGGTGGATCCTGACGCTTGCGCTGATGAAGCTTGGCGCGGTCTTTGCACCGGCACCGACGATGCTGACAACAAAGGATCTCATCTACCGGATCAATGCAGGCGACTTCAAGATGGTCATCACCGATTTGGAGAATGCACCGAAGTGTGATGATCTCTCTGACTCATGCCCGTCACTTGCCCAGAAGATGGTCGTCGACGGTGAACGTGACGGCTGGATCAGCTATCCCTTCGAGCTGAGTTATCCGGCCCCGGTTGCGCGCAAGCTCGTCCATTTCCGCAGTCTCCGGAGAACCCGGCCGACTGATCCCCTCCTTATCTTCTTCACCTCCGGCACGACCGGTGACGCGAAGATGGTTCTGCATGAGCAGAGCTATGCTCTTGGCCACACGATAACGGCACGTTTCTGGCATGATCTCAAGGATAACGACCTCCATTTCACCGTCTCCGATACAGGATGGGCAAAGGCTGCATGGGGGAAGTACTTCGGCCAGTGGGTCTGTGGTGCGGCAATCTTTGTGTATGATATCAGGGGCAGGTTCAAGGCAACAGAACTCCTCCCTCTGATTGAACGGTATGGGATCACCACCTTCTGCTGCCCTCCGACGATCTACCGGATGCTGATCATCGCAGATCTCCGGAAGTTCGACTTCTCTGAACTTCGCCACTGCTGTTCTGCCGGAGAACCCCTGAACCCCGAAGTGATGCGTGTCTGGAGGGACGGAACAGGTCTTGATATCTTTGAGGGGTACGGCCAGACCGAGACGGTCTGCTGTGTCGCAACATTCCCTGGAATGAAGTGTAAACCCGGATCGATGGGGAAGCCATCGCCGGGATGGAAGATCGAGCTTCACGATGAAGAGGGTCGGATGATTACTGACGGGGATGCCGGAAGAATTGCAATTTCGCTCGATCCTCGTCCGGTTGGTCTCTTCCGTGAGTACCTTGATAATCCTGAAGCCAATGCCGAGTCATTTGTGAACGGATTCTACTATACCGGCGACAAGGCCTATAAAGATGATGACG
>NZ_JAUSCG010000117.1 GCF_030651615.1 Methanocalculus sp. | reverse complement strand
GCAGATTGAGACGCTCCTTCAGACACAGGGGACAGATATGAAAGGGTGGACAAACGATGTCTACACCTTAACGAGGAGCAAGGTGGACAGCGACTTAAATGTCCTCAGGCAGCAGTTCTACCAGCACGGCACACCGGAGATCGTCGAGGGTCAGATGACACTCTTTGGTCCTGACGGGCAGAGGTACATCGTCAATGAAAACTTTGAGATCGTCGATCAGGTCCAGGCACTTGTCGGTGGTGCGGCGACGGTCTTCCAGGTCTATGACGACCATGCCGTCAGGATAGCAACAAACGTCAAAAGTGAGGATGGAGAGCGTGCCGTCGGAACCCTTCTCACCCAGGATGTCTTTGATTACTCGGTTTCCGGCGGAAGGACCTTCTATGGATCCCGCGATCTATTCGGAATACAATATGTCACCGCATATGAACCGATCAAGGACAAGAACGGCAATGTGATCGGCATCCTCTTCGTCGGAACCGAAGAGAAACAGACCCTTGATGTTGTGAAGAACAGTATCCGCCATGCTGTCATAGGAAAGAACGGATATATGTTCGTCGTCGACGGCAAGGGGAACGTCATTGTCCACCCGACTCTTGAAGGTGAGAACCTGGAAAACCAGGAGTTCTTCGCGACGATCCTGTCAGAGGGGGAGGGTGTATTATACCATCAGGCAGATGGGATGGATATCGTCGATGTCTACACCTACTTTGAACCCCTCGACTGGTATATCGTCTCCCGGGCAGACCTCTCCGACTTTACCGGCCCGATTGACACCATCCGGGACACCCTTGTCATCGTTATCCTCTCATCGATCATCGTCGGTGCAGTCGTAGCTATCCTCTTTGGAAGATCCATCGCCGATCCCCTCCAGCAGGTCGTCCTGATGATCAAAGAACTCAGAAACGGCCACCTGTCAGTCCGGCTGAACATCAGGAGGAGAGATGAGATCGGTGTGATGGCACAGACGATGGATGAGTTTGCTGAGAATCTGCAGACAAATATCGTTGGGAACATCAAACGTCTCGCAAACGGAGAGTATGTCGAGGAGATCGAGATCCAGGATGAAAGAGATGAGATACGCCCCGCTATCCGGATGATGATGGAATCCCTTGACCATCTCCATAAAGAGACACTCAAGATGACCGATGCCGCATGGGCAGGGGATCTGAAGGTCAGGGGTGATGAGAAGGCATTCCGTGGCAGTTACCGGAGGATCATCATCGGGTTCAACAAGACCCTTGAGCGGATCACCGAGCCGGTGAACGAGGCGATGCGGCTTGCCGGATTCTATGCAACCGGAGATTTTACTGCACGATTCAATCCCGAGATCCCTGTTGCAGGTGAGTTCATCGCCTACCGTGATGCCCTCAACACCATCGGTATCGAGCTGTCACGGCTGATGAAACTGATCACAGAGGAGCTGTATGAAGGTATCTCGGTCCTATCGTCTGCATCAAGTGAGATCATCGCCGTCACCGCTCATCTGTCAGGAGAGAGTTCACAGACGGTGCGGATCGTTGATGAGACGACAGATTCGGTTGAAGGTGTCCGCCTCCAGACGAACCGTGCCAACCAGAAGACCCGTGCGGTCACTGAAAAGGCGATGAAGGCAAGTTTCGTCAGTAAAGATGGTCAGCAGTCAATCCAGGAGATCCTCGACGGCATGAACCAGATCAGACGGCAGATGGATGTAATCGGTACAAACGTCGTCAAACTCTCAGAACAGAGTACTGCTGTTGGTGAGATCATCGCAACAGTTACTGACATCTCTGAACAGTCAAACCTTCTGGCGGTTAATGCCTCCATTGAAGCGGCAAAAGCAGGCGATTTCGGGAAGGGTTTTGCCGTCGTTGCACATGAGATTCATATCCTGGCCGAACAGTCAAAACAGGCGACTGCACATATCAGGACGATTCTTACAGATATTCAGCGGGGTGTTTCGGGGACTGTCGTTTCAGTCGATCGGGGATCTGCATCTGTCGAAGATACTGTCAGGCTGACAGCACAGGCCCGTGAAGCGATCGAGGTGCTTGCATCCGCCATCACCGACTCTTCGAAGGAAGCCTACGAGATCGCAGACTCCATCTCAGAACAGGCAAGTGGTATGGACCGTATCTCCCACGCAATGGAGAAGATCCAGGAGGCTGCCAGAAAGAACCTGGAGAACACCCAGAAAGCTGAAAAGACCGCAGAAGTCCTGCACGAACTAGGTATCCGGCTGAAGAAGATCACAGAACAGTACCACGTCTGATATGACGGGAAACGATGAAGAGCTGAGAGAGACACTCCTTGCCACCTTTCGGGACGAGGCAGATGAACTCCTTACCGCCATCACCGACGACCTGATCGCGCTTGAGCGGGGTGGTGCGGAGATTGACCCTGTCGTATCAGAGTCGATCTACCGGAGGACACACAGCCTGAAAGGTGCAGCCCGCGCCGTCTCCGTCCGTGAGATCGAATCGATCTGCCAGCACCTTGAGACGGCGCTTGCACGTGTCAGACATGGAGAGCTGGTTCCGGATGCAGCAGGATATGACCTCTTCCACCGTGCCATTATGCAGATCCGAAAGCTTGTTGACGGGGAGAAGGTATCCCCGGTCGCTATCATCCGGGAGCTGCGATCGGTTACCAGCACAAAACCCCATGCTTCAGTTGAGAGGGAACAGCCACCGGTCAGGAGTGAGATTCCGCAGATTCGGGAGAGTGAGACGGTCAGAATCGCAAATAAAAGCCTTGACCGACTCATAGCGGGATCTGACGAACTTCTTGTGGCACGCCTCTCGATGGCCCACAGAATGCGTGAGATGGATGCGATGATGCTTCAGTTCTCACTCTGGCAATGGGCTCATGTACAGATCGTCACCGATCAGCGCCAGATTGAAGAACTGATCCATTCAGGGCGGGAGATCTCCGGAGAGGATCTCAGATCACTTGATCGGATCATTCATTTCTTAAAGAAGAACCGGGAATTCATCGATACACTCCGATACGGTCTCACAACCCAGTTAAAAGCAAATACAAGGGATCGTGCTGCACTCGAATCAAGTACACAGATGATTACGGATGCTATCCATGATGCGGTCCTCCTTCCCTTCTCTTACATATTCACCCGATTTCACGATTTTATCAGAGATGTCGCCGGATCTTCCGGAAAGCAGGTCGATTTCGTGGTTGACGGTGGTGAGATCGAGATCGATCGCCGTGTTCTTGAGGCACTAAAAGATCCGCTTCTTCACCTGATCAGAAATGCAATCGATCACGGGGTTGAACACCCGGGAACCCGCATCGCACGAGGAAAGAACCCAAAAGGCAGAATACATGTCAGGGTGGTTCCTCTTGCCGGGAGCAGGGTTGGGATTGATGTTTCAGATGACGGTCATGGGATCAACCCTGCTGCCATACGGGAGACAGCCCATAAAATGGGTCTGATAACAGAGGAAGAGGCTAAGACCATCTCTGATGCAGACAGCCTCGATCTCACCCTCAGATCAGGCCTCTCAACAAACCCTGTCGTCACAAAACTCTCCGGCAGGGGGCTTGGCCTGGCAATCGTTGAAGAGGTTACAAGCCGACTCGGAGGAAGCGTCTCGGTGACCTCCATCCCCGGACAGAACACCTGTGTCAGGATGTCCGTTCCCGTTCACCACTCCAATTTTCGTGGCATCGTTGTCAGATCCGCAAGACGGTCATATGTCATACCGATGCAGCATGTTCGTCAGGTGATCAGGATAAAATCGGGAAGAGATGATATTCGTCTGGGCGATGAACTGATCCGTCTCATTTCACTTGAGAGGGCGCTTGGGGCGGAAGATTCGATCCATATCATGAATGATGACCGGATACGCCCCGTTGTCATCCTGGCTTCAGGTGCGGGAAGGCTTGGTGTCTTCGTCGACGAGATTGTACGTGTCCAGGAGGTTGTTGTCAGGGCGCTTGGAAGCCAGCTCCGATATGTCAAACGTATAACAGGTGCCGGAATCCTCAATGACGGGAGTATAGCGCTTGTCATAGATGCACTTGATCTGATCACCTCTTCATTGCAGAGGAGAACTCCTGAAATAAGTTCAACAGAAAAAGAGAGTGGTCGGGTCCTTGTTGTTGAAGATTCGGTAACATCACGGGAACTCCTCAGATCAATCCTTGAGGAGGCGGGATATGATGTTGCAACCGCAAATGACGGGGCCGAAGCCCTCCAAAGACTTAAGGATGAAGAGTATGATATTGTCATATCCGATGTCGATATGCCAAGAATCAACGGTTTTGCTCTCACTGAGGCGATTAGGAGTAATACAGCCCTTTCCAGGCTTCCGGTGGTGCTGGTGACATCTCTTGACTCGCCTGCGGATCAGGAGTACGGCATTCACCTTGGCGCCAATGCATATATCATCAAGAGTATCTTCGAGAAAGAGGCATTTTTGAAGGTCGTACGTGAGGTTATACCCGATGTTTCGTGATCATGGGGATATACATCTCCTTGTCGTCGAGGATAGCCCGACA
>NZ_JAUSCG010000062.1 GCF_030651615.1 Methanocalculus sp. | reverse complement strand
ATTTTTCGACCCCTTTTCGATCCATTTCGTCAGGCGGCCCGGCAACAAGCACAAGAGCACGTTCTGCCGTCGTATAATCGCAGGGGAGTGTCAGGCGTCCGAGCATTGCTCTTCTGACAAGACCAATGATCTTGGCGGATTTATCTTCACCGGTAAGAGAGCTCTCAGCCTTATCTTTCCGTCCAAATCCTGAGAAGAGACCTTTCTTTTGTTTTGTCTTTGTGATCACATCAGAGATTGCATACCCGATGGTGGAGATTCCACCACCTCTCAGGGTATTGATAATCTCTGAAGAATCCACAACCATCTCTCCCACACCAAGTTTTCCGACCTCGCCTGCCCTGAAGAGAACACCAAATCTCCTGACAAGCTCTTCGTTAAGGCGTTCAAATGCGCTCTTAACACTCTCACCTTCGTTTTTCCAGGCACTATTATCGAAGATAAAGGTATTATCTGCTTCATTTACGAGGGTTGCAAGACTACGTGCGGCATTATATGAATAGAGGCGTCCTTCTTCGGGTGCGGGTATCATCCCGAGTGCATAGACCGGCTCACGATAGATTCTCTTGAGGTGTCGGCAGAGAACCGGGGTGCCACCCGATCCTGTTCCTCCTCCAAGACCTGCAACGACGACGAATGCATCGATATCATGAGTCCCCCGGGTGTCGATCGCATTGATGATGGTGTCGATCTCGTCAGCTGCAATCTTTGCGCCGGTGACATTGTCCGTCCCCACACCATGACCCTTTACTACTGTCTGGCCGATGAGGAGTCTATCTTTCATATCGATATGTTTTAAGCCCATTAAATCGGTTCTTGCTGTATTTACGGCAATACCGCGGAAACTCCCCTGCTGAAGTTTCCGATCCTGAGCAAGAAACATATCAACGATTTTTCCTCCTGCCTGTCCGAATCCGATGAAAAATACCCGCATTTAGTTGACACCATCCATACTAATGATTTTACGTTTAGTATCCTCAGTATATATGACTTCTTAGTTTATAGGGGCGAAAGATTCAAAAACTTTCTTATGCTCTCTGATAGCACAATAATTACATGGATATCTGTGTAATTGGGGGAGGGTTGACCGGTCTCTTAGCGGCACTCCGCCTCTCCGGAACTCATCAGGTGACTGTTCTTGAGATGGGAGATGAAACGGGAGGGTGCCTCTCTTCATATCATCTCCCCAATTACACGATCGAATCGCTCTATCACCATTGTTTTTCAGGTGATGTGCATCTTCTCTCACTTATACGGGAGCTTGGTCTTTCCGATAAACTCGAATGGCTTCATGGAAGCACCGGATATATGGTGAACAGGCAGATCTATTCGCTAACGACCCCAATTCAGATCCTCCGCTACCCTCTTCTTTCACTTTCTGAGAAGATTCGCCTTGGTCTCTTTGTACTTCGTTCACGCAGAGTCAATTATGGGGTGCTTGATTCAGTCACGGCAAAGGGGTACATCTGTGATCGTCTGGGAGATCAGATCTACCACTCCTTCTTCGAGCCACTGCTCAGATCAAAATTTGGGGATCGGAGAGATGAGGTCTCTGCAGCCTGGCTTATGAGCAGGATCGCGATCCGATCTGATCGTGGGGTGGAAGGAGAACGGCTTGGGTACCTGAAGGGAGGATACGTTCAGTTGATCGATGCTCTTATGTCTCGCCTGACGGATGCGGGATGCCGGATTGTAACCGGTCATCCTGTCGTCTCTGCAACAGCTGCAGATGAAGGGTGGATTGTTGATGGTGTACGGTATGATCATCTCATCTCTACTCTCCCTCCACAAGAGACGGCGAGGATCTGCAATCTACCTCTTTCACCACTTCCATACCAGGGTTCTGCCTGCCTCACCATGGCAACATCCGCAGACCCGACAGATGGGATATACTGGGTGAATATCGGAGACCCTGCACCTTATGGTGCGGTGATCACCCATACAAACTTTGTACCATTTGACCGGTATGGTGAACATATCGTCTATATCGCATCATACTTCTCCGGAGCCCCTCCGGAAAACTGTGAGGAGCTCCTCCTATCTGACTTCTGCAATCGCTTCTCCATTTCAAGGGAGATGATTCACTGGCATCGCCTCAGGATCGAACCCTTTGCAGGCCCGGTTTATGTAACCGGATACCGATCTATGATTCCTGATCCAAACCCTGCTCCAGGTCTCTTCATAGCAGGTATGTTCTCTCCGGAAAACTATCCTGAAAGGAGTATGGAGGGATCTGTTGCAGCAGGTGAGGAGATTGCGAGGCGGGTTATGGGATGGTCGAATTGACTGAATATGAAGTTTCAGCTGTAATTCCTGTTTATAACGACAGAGAGGCTCTTTCCACAGCTATCCCGAAATCTCTCCGCTATCTGGAGGAGATCACAGACTCCTTCGAACTGCTGGTGGCAGAAGATGGATCAAGTGACGGCAGTGCCGAATACATCTCTGAATGGGAGGGGCGCGACCCCCGTATCCGGCTCCTCCATTCAGATGAACGACTCGGCCGTGGGCGTGCTCTGACGCGTGCTTTTGCAGCATCCCGTGGTCGCATCTTCTGTTACTATGACGTCGATCTCGCAACCGATATGTCTCATCTCAAGGATCTTATTGGGGCTGTCCGTTCAGGATGTGATATCGCGACCGGATCACGCCTCATGCCAGCATCTGAGATCAATCGGGGCACCGGGAGAGAAATTGCAAGCAGAGGATATAATATTCTTGTCCGGTTCTTCCTGGGAAGCCGGCTCTATGACCACCAGTGTGGGTTCAAAGCGTTCTCCCGCGATCAGCTTGCACCTCTCCTCTCAGATGTCCGTGCCCCTCACTGGTTCTGGGATACCGAAGTGCTTGTGCTTGCACAACGGGCGGGATACCGGGTATGTGAGTTCCCCGTCGTCTGGAGACAGGGTAAGGGAACAACAGTGAAACTCTCCGATGTGACCGGCATGGGATTTGAGATCTTCAGGCTCTGGTGGCGCTTCCATGCTGAGAAAGATTAGTACCCTCCTCCTCTCAACGCTTGTTGCAGGTGTAATAATTGTATTTCTCCTCTCCCGTGTCTGGGATGAACTTCTTACCACACTTCATGAGGCAGATCCACGGTATCTCCTGGCGGCGACCCTGATCTGTCTTCTTGCATGGTACATGCGGGGAGTCCGGTATCGATACATCCTCATGAGGCTCTCGGTTTGTGTCAGCACCATCTTTTCAACCGCATGTATCTTCGTCTCCCAGACAGCAAATCTGATAATTCCGGCTCGTCTTGGGGATCTTATCCGCCTTCTTATCCTCAGGCATGAGAAGGAGACGACCTATACCGTAGGTTTCTCCTCACTTATTGTTGAGCGGGTCTTTGATATCATCACGATCGCCCTCATCGGTGCTATTGCGCTTCCATTCGTGGTAGGTCAGACACCGTGGTTCTCGCTGCTTATCGGTCTCGTCCTCATCGCTGGTCTCCTCTTCTTTTTAGTCCTCTTCATCTCAGGTAGATTCACCTCAGAAAACCGGATTCTGGCGAAAATATTTGAGATAATGACACAGATCCGCTTGGTCTCCCTGACACCGCCCGCTCTTGTCTATCTCCTGTTCTCTTCAGTCATCATCTGGATCATCGACTGCCTCGTCTGCGTAATGGTTGCAATGATGTTTGGTGAGACTGTTCCGATTATGGTCATCGTCCTCGCTATTGTCATCGGCAATCTTGTGAAAGCAGTGCCGATCACACCTGGCGGGATTGGGACCTATGAACTTGCCCTTGCCATGACCTTTGAGCTTGCTGGTGTAGCTCCCGGAATTGCAGTTCTTATTGCAATTGTCGATCACCTCATAAAGAATCTGGTGACCCTCGGGGGTGGGGCTCTCTCTGTCTATTATTTCGGAGACTGGACCCTCTCCCTTCTGAAACGGGCGTTCTCCGGAGATATCAGGGGTGAGCTGCGTGATCGGGATTGAGGAACAGGCTGTAACGGTCATCCTCTGGCTTATTGCTCTTAAGGTGCTCCAGCTCTCGGTTTATCCGATCATCAGGAGAACTCTTGGAGACATTGCATATGCAGTCAGTTATCCTATCTCGCTCCTTTGCTTCTCGCTCATATCCTGGTACCTGGGTCTTCTTCATCTTCCCGTATCTGGTGCATTCGTGGTGTTTATCGCCCTCTTTGCCGTGATGCTGTTAAGACATGCATACGAACTCTCCGACCTGAAGCGAAATCTCATATGGGATGGAGCATTTCTTGTTGGATTTCTCTATCTTCTTGAGATAAGGTTCTTCAATTCTGCTATCTCATTTGCCGAGAAGTTCATGGATCATGCTTTCCTTGCATCGATCATGAGGGCTCCGATTGTCCCGCCTCTTGATCCCTGGTTCGCCGGAGGGGATCTCTCGATCTACTACTATCTCGGCCACTGGATGTCGGGAGCCCTCGGTGTTGTGATCGGCGCAGAATCGTTTGTAGTCTTTAACCTGATGCTCCCGACAGTAGCCGGAATGGCGGTGGTTTCAGCAGTTGCGTTTGGGCATCTGCTCCTTCCACGATTCCGCTGGTTACCGGCAGTCATCCTCCTCATTCCAAACCCGGCCGTCTTCTGGCATCTGATATCCGGCACACCGCTTGCTTCAATACCCTGGGAGAGTACCCGGGTCATCATCGGGACGATTAATGAATACCCGATCTTCTCCTTCTTCTGGGGAGATCCCCATGCGCATATCCTTGGAATCTTCAACCAGATCCTCTTTGTCACCCTCTGTGTTGTGATGTACCTCCGGTATGGAGATCTGGCGCTTCGCGAAAGGCTCATCCTCTCTGCTCTTCTTGCTCTCTCTCTAGGCACTATGCCGGGGCTGAACTCATGGGATGTCCTTGTGTATGCCCCTGTATTCTGCGGAATTGCTCTCCTTACAGGAATCCGGTCAGCTGGGTGGGATCTCCGTTCATGGATTCCCCTCCTCCTAATCCCGCCACTTTCTCTACTCATGTATGCGCCGCTTCTTCTTTCTATCAAGGGATCCGGAATCCTTGGGATCGGCTTCGTACCTGAGGGTAGTGCTATCCCCTCATTCCTTCTCGTTCATGGATTTTTCCTTGCAGTGT
>NZ_JAUSCG010000111.1 GCF_030651615.1 Methanocalculus sp. | reverse complement strand
GGTCGGGGTCATCTGTTGCGAGGTGGCGAAAGCCCATGATCCGGCCAACCCGCTCTCCCTTACTATTCTTGATCAGGATTCGCCAGCACCCATAATCACGGCAGATCAGAGGGCGTGTTGTATGGACACAACAGTACCCTTTTCCTTCATGGAACCTGAAGAAGGGGCAGGCCTCAGGACGGTCGATGAAGGTGCTCCTATCCGAAAAAAGGGCGATTTTGTCGGGATCGACACAGACATCCGTCCTCTCTCCGGTATACTGGTTCTTCAGACGGTAGCGGAGGTTCCCATAGTCCTCTTCGATACTATGGACAAGACCGAGGTGGGTGCAGCAGTCTCCGCACTGGCTGCATTCGAATGTCAGGGGATCATTCCCCCTTCACAAAGATCCAGCATGCCCATCCGAATGCCTCCCTTCCATAGACGAGGTATTCGTCCTGGATACGGCAGAGATACTCCTCCATCTCCTCTCTCTCCGGGTGGTCCGGATTTGCCGTTAGCCAGTCTGAACAGTTTCTCCAGATTGAACTCTCATAGGTGTCATGATCTGCCGGAGATGCCCGGATTACACCAGTCAGGGTGAGGTTGAGGTCGCGGGCAGCAGCGATGAGGCCGTACTCGGTTGGTATCTCAGACCACTGGACAGCAAACTCGGGCGGGACCCGGTCAGTCTGCCAGTACCGATCGCCGAGCACGATTGTACCGCCGGGTTTTGTGATCGATGCGAGGTGAGGAAGAGACTCGACTGCCCCCCCGAAGATGAAGGCAGATCCGATGGCAGCAGTACAGTCTGCTGGTGATTCCGGCTTCCATACAGCGGCATCTCCTTCAATAATGGCGATCTTTTTTCCGGCAGTTGCACAGGCCTGACGAGCACGGATGACAGACTCATGCCTCTGTTCGATACCGATGCCGGTGATGCCAAAGGCTCTGTGCCAGAGGGCGAGGAGGGTTGCGTTGCCACAGCCGATATCATAAACGACTGCTTTTTTTGGGAGGCGGGCGAGATCACCCGCCTGCCTGATCATCTCCGGAGTGACCGGGTTCATCAGGGGAAGGCTCGACTGGGCGATTGATTCTATCTCGGTCTCGTTCATGAGTTAATCACGTCTTATTTCAGATGAATTGGTCAGATACTGTCTGACCAATTGTTCTTCCAAATTGTTGTATATCCTGAGATTTCTGGAAGATTGTCTCTGGAATATACTGGTTCTTTGCATGATACTCAAGGTAAAAACGACGCATGTACTTGAGATTTGTCGTTGAGAAGCCCCTCCCAAACTCTTCTGATAGCTTTATTGAGAGTTGTGTCAGTATCTGCTCCCCATAATCCGCCCTTCTGCTTCCCTTCTGCTCATATTCCACAATTCTTAAACCGATCTCAAAGTTTGTGATGACCAAAAGGGTGTTAATATTGTGACTTGCGGCCCGGCGAGCACCGCAAATCAGCTCCCGTATCTCTGAAAAAAGTGGGAGGAATAACTCTTCCGCAGATATACTTTCTTTTTTTATAGATTTATTTTGCATAATATTCTATTCACTACTATTATTCTTATGTCAGTTTCTTCATGTAATCTGACCCGCTCGATCAGGGGAAGGCTCGACTGGGCGATTGATTCTATCTCGGTCTCGTTCATGGGATTCTCTCGTAGGGAGTATATGATCGTCTTCCGGCTTCAGATGGGATGAGAAGGGAGGTCCCTTCACACGTTTTCATGCTGTACTTCCGGGAGCATCGCATACTCCGGGGAGAGTCGCCCGAGGACCTTCAGCGAGTACGTCCTGAAGAAGGTGATGAACGGGACAGAGATGAGGAGAGCTACAGGTACTGCGATGATCAGGTAGGGGATGATGAGGAGCAGGAGAATGGTGTTCATCATCTGAACAGTGGCATACAGGATGAAGCCGATTATGGCGAAGGGGATGGCGAGTATCCCCAGTGCGAGGAGCGTGATGAGGAGGATGACGATGCCCGCACCCAGAGCTGCAAGGAAGCGGACGATCAGATAGATGATCCCCTGCATCCATTGTCTTCGTATGATCGCATAGATGCTCTTCCATCCTTCGATCACTCCACAATCCTTTTTGATCATGATCGGTACAACAAAGTCGATGGTGATGAGCTGGATGACACCTGCGGTGACAGCGATAATAAGGAGTATCGGGATGATGAGCAGGAGCAGGAGAGTCATCGGGACGAGGCCAAAACCACCACCAATCCCCCCTGTACCGGTCACCCCTGATACGAAGAACAGGGGGATGAACGCTGCCAGGAGGGCAAAGACGAGGATGACCGAGATGCCGATCTGGAAGAGGAAGAGTCTGGCACCCTTCTCTGCACGCGGCCTGAAGTACTGCGAGATCGAGACATTCTTCGTTGTTATACAGTCAACAAAGACGAACTGGAGGATCGATCCGATGAGCATGTACACAAGACCAATTGCTACCATCGCCAGAACAACTGCGAGGATGATTCCAAAGTAATCCGAGATACCTGATGTCTGAAATCCGGTGAATATCTCACCTGGGAAGTCATTATCTGAAGACCATGTCGTCTGCGGGAATCCGCCGCCGCCCCACCCGACAAAGAGTGCGATGAGTGCAAGACGGAGCCAGACACCTTTGTTAAAGGGCCAGAGGAGATCCCGGGTGACCTGTATCGCACGATCCAGTTCTGTGAACGCATAGTAATCTTTCGCCATAGATGGATCACCGTATGAGGGGCAGAGGGGATAAAGGTGATGAGGATTGGAGATAGTTTCAAGGGACCATTTTTTTGCGCAACGAATTGCCGGTAGTACATAGACAGTTCTGAAATATTCCTGCGTTTTTCAAACCGAGAGCTTCCTGGAGCTTTTTTGCGACACCTCACCTTCAGGAATACCAATTATTCGCATGACTTCCGTGGTGAAGAGGGTCAACGTAACTCCACGATCGTCTTTTGACCATCACAGGAGAGGCATATCTTAGAGGTCTTCTTTCAACCCCCTTCCGTTAAAAGCCGCCACTCCCGCCCCGATCAGCGGTGCATCCCCACCAAGCGGACTCACCACCACCTTCGGCATCGGCAGGTACCGGTCCACCTGTTCAATCATCGCAGAGACAAAATCCGGATGATTCCGTACAACCGGGCCATCAAGGATGATGATTTTCGGATCATATGCTGCGATCACCCCGGAGAGGCCCCGACCGCAGATCACTGCAAGCTCATCACGGAAACGGGCAGGAACTGCCTCCTCTGATGAGAGGATCGTATCTGCATCAGGAAGCGTCTCAATGAAGATCCCCTCCTCCGCACAAAATCTTCTATAGAAGCGTGGGATACCGTTTCCGGATGCATATGCCTCGAAATGGCCGGTTCCGCCACACCCACAGACGAGATGATACCTGCCGTCCACATACAGATGTCCGATCTCACCGCCGTTTCCTGTTGAGCCGGTGATGAGGCGGCCACCGGAGATGACACCGCCGCCAATCCCGGATGAGAACGTGATATAGACGAGATCAGTCTGACCTTTGCCAGCTCCAAAAGCCTGCTCAGCGAGTGCTCCTGCCCGGCAGTCATTTATCAGTGATACCGGGCGGGAGAACCGCTCCCGGAGAGGAGATATGAGATCGATTCTATCAAATACCATATTCGGGGAAGAGGCGATAGATCCGGAGGTGAGGTCGAGAGGACCTGCTGACGATATCCCGACTCCTGAACCGGGCGGTGTTGTGGGAAGAAGCTTCTCAAGTATCCCTATCACCGCATTCGTCACCACCACACCGGAAATGCCGATCTTTGGAGTAGGTATCCGGAGACGCTGCGTGACCGTTCCATCCACCGAGACAAGGCCACCCCGGATCCAGGTCGCTCCGATATCGATAACCGCTCTCTGCGTCATACTGATCCAATCATAGCTATATCGAATGTATTATCGTTTCGAAATATATATTCACAGTATGGAGAGGCTCCCCCTCATACTCATCATAGTACTCCTTTTTATCACAATCGGAGCGGAAAACGTCACAGCAGCCGAGTATCCTACAGCACCCCTTGGCACTCTTGATTCGATGTCCCAGTTTGTTGAATGGCTCTGCGAGCTTGCAGAGGAGCTGATAAAGATCTTCACCGATGCAATGGAGATGATCGGCCTCTCCAATGAGAGTTACGTCAGTGATATGGTAGATACCATGAATGATGGCATGAATCTTGTCAATAAAACAAAGGGGCTCTGAGAAGGGGCCTGTACCAGACATTCATACTCTCAAAACCTCCAGAAATCTGGGTATTATTCGGGAGTGTCCCTGCATAGCGGTATCCTCCCCGTGAAAAGAGGATATTCACGGGGGGCTCTTCTGCCCGGCAGATGGTATAGGCGAGATGAAATGCATCATCCCTGACAACCCGCTCCATATGATCAAGGAGAGCTCCCGCCGCACCAGTTCCCCGTGCAGATGGGAGGGTTGCGAAATCGGTCATCTCAACCGTCTTTGAGAGAAGATCAAGCTCGGCAGATGAGGCGGCGATGAGATGAACCCCTTCGCAGAGCATAAAGAACCGGGTCTTTCCGTCTGCTATTGAATCAGAGATGAAATCCGGATCATCGATCGGAAACGGATAGCTCGGAAAGACCGAGGCATAGATCCCTGCGAGTGCATCGGAATCAGAGACGAGAGCCTCCCTTATCAAATACCCTTCCATGAGGGGGGGATGACCTTCCCCTGCACGCTCCTCTGCAACACTCAGTATCTCAGCAACCCGGGACGTATTATAGGACTTCCGGGCACTTCTGGTGTATTTACCAAGGAAGAGACAGGCAGAACCATCAGGAAAGTAGCCGGGAATCTCCGCTTCAATTGCGAATCCCGCATTCAGAAATGCAGGAGCTGAGGCGGAAGGCACCTTTGCAAAGACCTTTGAGTACCCTT
>NZ_JAUSCG010000107.1 GCF_030651615.1 Methanocalculus sp. | reverse complement strand
TCCCGCCGAGATACGTATAGATGATGACGATTAATCCAGCGATTACCCCCGATTCTATTGCTGGAATGCCGACTAATACGTTAATGATCTTTCCAATGGCAAGGATCTGCACGGCAGTCCAGAAGATCAGTGTCGGGAGAGAGAGGAATGTGGCAATAGCTGCTACCCGCTTCCCATACCTGAGCCGGTACATCTCACCAAGAGAGGCGATCTTCATCCTCCTGAGGAGCGTAACAAAGAAGATTGCCATGAGGATAAGCGTGACCCCGGATGCCCAGGGATCTGCAATCGTTCCGAGGAGGTATCCGTTATATGCTGCTCCGGCACCTCCAAGCAGCGTCCCTCCACCCCAGAACGTGGCAAAGAGCGTTCCGCCGATTAAGAATGGTCCGACGTTTCTGTTTGCAATAAGATATCCTTTTGCACTCTCGACGTTTCCCCGCCTCTGGACAATAAAGCCTATTGCCAGCATCGCGAGCAGATAAAGCGTGATGATTAGAATCTCGATGCTCATCGTCAAACTACATGCGTTGTGGGTCTGATGATTTCAAGATTTGGAAATAGTTCTGTTGATTGGGAACGGATAATCAGGTAATCTCCGGACTGGAGAGCGTCAAATGCTCTAATGATTGATTGAAAAAAGAAAATTTAGCCGAAGAGGGCTCCAAGACCGGCCATGCCGGACTCTTCTTCCTCTTCCTTCTTTGACTCTTCCTCTTCGGGGGCCTCTTCAGCTGCTGCTGCAGCGGGTGCTGCTGCTGCAACCGCAACAGGTGCTGCGGCGGCTTTGCTGATGGCATCTTCGATGTCAACACCGTCAAGGGCTGCAATGAGCGCCTTTACACGGGATTCGTTTGCAGCGATACCAGCGGCAGAGAGAACTGCCATGACGGATTCTTCCTCTACTGTTTTGCCTGCGGAGTGCAATAAGAGAGCAGCGTAGATATACTCCATAATTAGGTCACCTTTATTCAACTAATACTTTGATCGTGTTCATCTGTCTGTATGCCTTTGCGATGATGCCATCGATGACATCTTTCTCGTAGATAGCGGCCTCTATACCAAGACTGCGAGCCTCACGGAATGCCTTTGCAAGGATTGCCTCCATCGTGAATGCAGTCGGATAGGCTGCATTGACCGAGAGGTTGAATGCCTGCTGGACAGCAAGGACGAGTCTGTTATAGTATTCGGCTTCGTCAACTCCGAGCACATCGGGGAGGTACATCTGATCCTGATAGAATGCGACATTAAGGGCAATACCGACGTCCATAGGTTTGACGCCGAGTTTTGAGAGGATACCGACTTGCTTCCTGTCGATTGCCTCTCCTGCCTTTACAATCGTCTTCGTCTCTCTGATCTTGACCTTTCCACCTTCGATGGTGGCGGGAATACCTGCCTGCTGGAGTTCACTGACGATTGGGCCTGGCTTGAAGCTTGTGGGTCCTTTTGCAACAACGATGTCAACGGGTGTTATCTCACCGGCTTTTGCCGACCGTTTTGTCTTCGTCTGCTCAAGGGACTTGAAGAGCTTGAAGGGATTGTCGTTTGTGAAGATAAGTGCCGAGTGTCCGGTGATATGTTGTTTAAGACCCTCATACGCACCACCAAGTTCTGAGAACGCGTGATCAATCAGCGTATTTCTCATCACTTTAATTATGGTGGTCTTTTTGAGGTTCCGACGGATCTGCTGGAACTGTGTTGCAGGGATGCCGTACATATCGATGATGCCGATTAACGCATACTCCTGAACATTCTTCTTAACCTCTTCAACCTCGTCTCGCTTCCACTGAGGTAGGTGGCGTGTGTACACTGCCATCTAAATCAACCTCACTGCCGGTCCCATCGTCGTCTTGACGTAGACCGATCGGATGTTCTGTGAACCCTGCTCCAGGGTTGACTCAACTCTCCTGAGGACTGCATTGATATTCTCAACAAGCTGATCCGGTGACATCTCTGTCGTCCCGACCTTTGTTGAAAAGCTCATCTTATCCTTTGTTCTGATCCTGATTGAACCGCGCAGACGCTCTACAATGGGTCTGATGTCCTGTCCCGGTGGGATAGGCATCGGCATCTTGCCGCGTGGACCAAGTCGTGGACCTAGATATCGGCCTACGAGGGGCATAACAGCGGTCTCTGCAAGGAAGAAATCATACTCGCATGCAACCAGTCTGGCTTCACGCGGAGCACCTCCCAGACGTTCGATCTCTTCAGGGCCGATGATCAGATCGACACCCGACTCTTTCGCCTGAGATGTAATGTCTCCCTTGCCCAAGACCGCGATCCTTTTGGTGCCTGCACTCTCTGGCAGAAGAATCGTCGCATCAATACGGTTTTTCGGCTGGGCCATGTCGATGTGCTTAAGGTTGACTGTGATGTCCACACTCTCCCGGAACTTCCTCTCTGGCGCCTGCTCGATAGCCGCGGATACGGCCTTGAGAATCTGGGTTATTTCAACCATTTAATGATGCCTCCATAGTTATCGACCGTGTTACACGATCTCCTATGGTTGTCTCTAAGTCTATGCATTCAGCTGATCATCGAACTGGCCCGCATTGATCGCGGCAATGGCTTCTTTCGCCTTCATGCCTTCGATCGTCACTCCTACGGAGCGGCAGGTACCAATGACCTCCTTGACCGCATTTCTGAGGTCGTAAGAGAGCATAGATTCCTGTTTCATGCGAGCGATCCGAATGATCGCTTCAAGCGGCAGATTACCAACCGGCTGGGTGTTAGGGCTTGATGACCCCTTCTCTGAACCAACTTCTTTAATGATCAATGCCGTTGTCGGTGGGATACCCACCGAGATGGTGAAGTTCTTCTTATCGTCGACTTCCACCGTGACTGGCACAGTCATTCCATTGAATTCCGACGTCTTCTTGTTAATCTCTTCGACGACGGCCTTCACGTTGATTCCTAGAGGACCCAGCGCTGGGCCCAATGGCGGGCCTGCGGTCGCTCTACCGCCGGGTACCAGTACCTCGACAGTTTCTGCCATAGTATCACCATGCTGACAACCCTTTTTGGGCTATCAGCTGTGGTTCATATACGTCAACGGCAAGTATGATAAATATGATGGGAATCCTCTGAAAAAAAGAAGGGGGTACAGAGGCCGGTACCCGTTCCTGATGTATAGGTTATTCGTCGCTCTTCCGTTCGATGACCCTCACGTGGTCACCGCGAACGGTGATGGGGATTGGGACGATACTCTCGTATAACTCAACGGTGATCTCCTCTTTTCCGAGATCGACCCGCTTGACGACCGCTTTCTCTCCCTTAAAGGGTCCGGCGATCAGTTCAACGATTGTTCCTTCTTCGATTCCCGAGACGACCGGTTTTGGAACGAGATAATGCTGAACTTCTTCAAGTTTTGTCTCGCCGGGAATAACCGACCGTGCACTTGGAATACGCTCAACGAGTTCCTGGATTCTTCCACGCCCTTCAGGCGACTCGATGATTACGTACCCCTTCAGCTCCTCGGGAACGATCACCGATACGACCTTGATATCAACGAGTCTCCGCTCAATGTTGCGATAGATTGCATCGGCAACAGCGCGCTCCTGCTTCGAGGTCGTCTTGACGGCGTAGTAGTGGTTTTCATCCTCGGTCATGATGATCAGTGGGGAAGAACGCGCATGATCTCATAGAGAATAAATCCGGTCATCCCGATGATCAGGATTCCGATCCCCGATACCATGCCGATCTTCATGAACTCTTCTCTGGTGGGTGTTCGTGCCAGTTTCAGGACACGAATGTACTTTCGAAACAGCTCCTCATTCAGGTTGAGGCTTTTAAAGTTGGGCTTCTTAAATTCTGGCATATCCATGATGAATCACTTGAGAAAATCTATATCATATTGTTTCTGGAGGCGTTGTCCATAGGGTCGTTCAGCTTTACCATATATCTGCGGGGACTGAACCCCGGTGACGATCAGCATCGTTCTCATTCTGTTCTGCATGGCCGGGTCGATCTGTGCACCCCATATGATCCGTGCGCCCGGATCGATCCTCTCATAAATCTCCTGAACGACTCCCTCGGCTTCGGACATTGTCATATCCGGCCCGCCGACGACATTCACAAGCGCGGCGGTGGCCCCGGAGATGTCCACATCAAGGAGGGGTGATCTGAGGGCTTTCTTCACCGAATCAATTGCTTTATCTTCGGAATCGGACTCTCCCATCCCGATCATGGCAATACCTCCCTGTTCCATAACGGATCTGACATCCGCAAAATCGAGGTTGACAAGACCCGGGAGGGTGATCAGTTCGGTGATCCCTTTGACCGCTTTCATCAGCACCTCATCGGCAACCTTGAATGCGGTGGAGAGGGGAAGGCGCGGAACAACTTCAAGAAGACGGTCGTTTGGAACGACGATGACGGTATCTGCCACCTCACGGAGATGTTCAAGACCTGCTTCGGCATTCTCCATCCGGTTTGCACCCTCAGCTGTGAAGGGGAGTGTAACGACGGCGATTGTAAGCGCACCCTCTTCCCGAGCCGCCTTTGCAACGATCGGAGCGGATCCCGTTCCGGTTCCACCGCCAAGACCTGCTGTTACAAAGACCATATGGCTTCCGGCAATATTTCTGTGAATGGCGTCTTCGCTCTCAAGTGCGGCCTCTTCACCCCGACGAGGAACTGCACCGGCACCGAGGCCTTTGGTGGTCTGTCTGCCGATCAGTATCCTCTTATCAGCTCTGGTCATCGCAAGGTGCTGGGCGTCGGTATTAATTGCAACCATACGTGCACCATGGATGTTCTCTTCAAACATCCGGGTGATGGTGTTTGATCCTCCACCACCACATCCGACGACAGTGATGATTGTGCGGAGGCTCTCAAGGATATCGTTGAAGTCATCATCTTCCATATCCCCTTCAGTCACCGGTCTGGGTTTAGCCTGAGCATCCACTATCGGTGTGCGTTCGTAGGATGAAGGAGACTGTTCGGCCTCCCCTGCCTCCTCCATCTTCTTTCGTGATAATGCCTCTTCGACGATTGATCTCATGTATACCTCTCCAATCCCGGGATTATAATCTCCCTCATAACACAGGAGTTGACCATCTCTGGTCTGACGACCCTCCCTTCAACAGTCACAGAGTGACCACTGGCGAGCCTGCCGAAGAGTGATCCTGCTGGGACCCCAAGCATGCGCGCCTTCTCAGGGTCGAAACGATCTCTACTGATGATGAGGCGAACACCCTCCACAACAGAAAGATAATGTTTCGTAATCTGTTGTACACACAGGGTTATTAAATCACTTGCTAATTGTGATCCGTCCTCTTCATACCCGATGAAGGTAGATAAGGCCGCACGCCCCTCGCTTGCGATTCTTATGCATGGAGTGATACCATTGAGGAGGGAGATGAACTCCTCCTCATGGCCCCTGAGCGCCTCGGCGAGGAGTTCTTCAGGGATTGAAACTGTTGTGAGATTACGGTCCTCTCTTAATCCATGATTTTTTATCAACGATCCGTACGCAATCGCCTCAGCAAGCTCCGATGCCCTGCACCAGGTCTTCCAGGGGAGATCTCCCATCTCCCTGAGCATCCCTTCAGCCAGAACCGGTAGCCCTGCCTCTTTCAGGAGATGGGCGATCTGATCAGCTTCGGTTCCGGAAACGGCTTTTCTATCAATATATCCGGCGACCGCGCCGGTTCGCTCTATCATCTGCCCAAGCATCTCCGGGGTCATCCCCGCCGCTTCGCGGGAGTGTGCAATATGCCCAAATGCCCCGCGTGTCTCTGCTGCGATTGCGGTCTGCCTCACCGCATAGTGCGTTCCCCCAAATCCGACCAGAGGTATCGCATCACCTGGTTCAGCCATCAGCACACTCTCTGCGACCGCCCGCGCTGCATTGCCATCCCTCCATTCCACCTCTGTACTTCCGATCTCAACGAAGAATGAGGGTGTCACCAGATCAGTCGGGCCATGATGGGTCACCTCATATGCTGCACGATACCCATCCGGAGCATACCGGATCAGGTTCCGGAGGACCGCCTGCATCATGGCCGGATCTGCGGCTGGCAGTTCTTCTGGTTCACCACCATATGATGCCTCCCGGAAGTTGCCGGTGACATGAACCGTCAACACCGGTTCAGGACGAACACTTGTATGACGGGAGAGGAAGATGATCCGATCGGCCCGTACTCTTCTGTCAAGCTTTCGCTCATAGATGAGCCTCCCTTCGGTTTCATGGAAGATGACACCATCAGAGATGAGAGGCCATGCAAACCCACCCCTCTCTTTGATGAGATCATCAATTGCAGATCGGATTGCCACCCCTGCAGGATCAAGAGATGAGTGAATGAGCGCTGTTACCATTATAGAATAGGTTTGACTCTTAAAGTTAAAGACTCCTGCTCTTAGATCCTGATCTGTAAATGCTATATGATAGCAATACAATGATACGTGTATGTCATATGACGCAGTAGCCGCGGCATTTGCCGCAGAAGGGATCGAGAAAGAGATCCGGTGTGAGCAGGCATTTGCAATCACAGAGAAGTACAATATTGAAAAATTTGATATCTCCCGGTACTGCAACAAAAACGGCATCAAGATCCGTGGTTGCCAGCTGGGTTGTTTCAAATGAGCCGTTTCCTCCGGGTTATCCCGGTTAAGGAAGCGGTGGCTTCTCTCCTTTCTGTCGCACGCGATCCCGGTCAGGAGACTGTCCGTCTTGCAGAAGCACCCCAACGTATCCTTGAGGGTGACATTATTGCCACCCATGATATGCCGGGGTTTACACGATCGACAGTCGATGGATATGCCGTCATCTCATCAGATACCGCAGGTGCCGGAGAGTCTCTCCCCTCAATGATCACCTGCACGGGAAGGGTTGAGATGGGTTCGTCTGATCCGGGAGTTATTCTGCCCGGAGAATGCCGGTATGTCCCGACAGGAGGGATGGTGCCGGATGGTGCGGATGCTGTTGTAATGATTGAGTACACCGAGACCGCAGGAGATCAGGTCCTTGTGATGAAACCTGCTGCAAGCGGAGAGAATGTCGTCGCACCTGACGAAGACTTCCGCGCTGGTGAAGTGATACTCAGATCAGGCGCTATGATACTCCCTCAGGAGGCAGGGGTGCTTGCAGCAGCAGGTGTGATGACGGTCACTGTCAGGCGAATCCCACGGATCGCAGTCATCGCAACAGGGAACGAACTCGTTCCCCCGACTGCAGATCCTCTGCCGGGTCAGGTGAGGGACGTCAATTCGATCGTCTGTGAAGCTTTTATCCGCCAGTGCGGATGTATCCCGATCCCCTGCGGCATCGTTTTGGACGATACCGAATCACTTGCCAGCGCCATTATAGAGGCGGTATCATTCTCTGATGCGGTCTTCATATCCGGTGGCAGCTCAAAGGATGAACGTGACGCTACTGCGGCGGTTATCGCTGATCTCGGTCGTGTCCTCGTCCATGGGATCGCCATATCTCCAGGTAAGCCGACGATCATCGGTGAGATATCAAATTGTCCGGTAATCGGGCTTCCCGGTCACCCTTCATCGGCCTTCATTGTGCTGCGTGCTATTACTGCCCCGCTCCTTGAGGCGATGAGCGGTACATCGAATCCTGTAATGACCTGCACTTCCACCCTTGATTCCGTCATCCCATCAGCAAAAGGGAGAGAAGATTACGTCAGGGTACGTGTGACAGGCGATACTGCAACCCCGCTCTTCTCAAAGTCAGGTCTCTTACACACCCTTGTCCAGAGTGACGGGTATGTCCTGGTGCCAGCAGAGTCCGAAGGGTATGAGGCGGGATCAGAAGTGGAGGTTATCCTATGGTAAGCCGGTACCTCTCTCTTGTCACATTAGAGGAAGCGATCGAGATCATTCTGAAACACTGCCCTCCGGTTACCGGAAGGGTAATCGCCCCTCTTATGGAGAGTGTCGGCAGGATAACAGCAGAGCCTGTATTTGCCGGCTACTCGGTTCCTGAGGCCCACCTCTCTGCAATGGACGGGATCGCTGTTCGTTCACGCGATACGCATGGAGCAACAGATAAGATGCCGATCACCATTCCAAACGCCATCCGGGTCAACACCGGAAATGTCGTTCCTTCAGGTTATGATGCGGTGATCATGATCGAGGATGTCTGGGAAGAGTCGGGGGAGTATGTCATCAGAAAGGCGGCTGCTCCCTGGCAGCATGTCAGGCCGGTTGGTGAAGATATTGCGGAGTCTGAGATGGCGATCCCAAGAGGTCATCGTATCCTCTATCATGATATCGGTGCCCTTGCAGCATATGGGATCACCGGGCTGCCTCTCCTCTCCCTGCGTGGCGGACTGATCCCGACAGGCAGTGAGCTTGTTCCTCATGGCACACGACCGGCACCCGGTCAGGTTGTCGAGAGCAACTGTCAGATGGCAGCAGCTTACCTCAGGTCCCTTGGAGTCGTTGCAGAGGTGTATCCACCTGTCCCCGATGAACCGGATCAGATCAGGGAGGCACTTGATCGTGCAGTCTCCGAGCATGATCTTGTGATCATCTCTGCGGGATCATCGAAGGGTACGAAGGATTATACTGCCGAGATAATCGGGGAGCTTGGGGATCTGCTCGTTCACGGAGTTGCAATCAAGCCGGGAAAACCGGTGATCATCGGAAAAATCCGGGGAAAACCCGTTATCGGTCTTCCCGGATACCCGCTCTCTGCACTGACGATACTTCGTGAGATCATCACCCCCCTGATCAGGATGGCAGGAATTCCTGTTTTGGAATCAGCCACACTGCGAGCCGAACTGACCCGTTCGCTCACCTCAGATATCGGGACCGATGAGTTCGCCCTGATGACGGCGGGTCTTGTGGGGGGGAGGTATATTGCAACCCCTCTCTCACGGGGGGCGGGTGTTCAGATGAGTGCGGTCCGATCAAACGGCGTACTCCGGATTCCCCGGGACAGTGAAGGTGCCGAGTCCGGTGAATCGGTTGAACTATCCCTCACTGTGCCTGAAGGGGTGGTCAGATCCGGTCTTATCTTCTCAGGGAGCCATGATCCGGTACTCGACCGGATGGCAGATCTCCTCTCACCACTCCCGGTTCATTCCACTCACATCGGGAGTATGGGTGGTATTCTGGCACTGAAGAGGCGACATTGCCATTGTGCACCGATGCACCTCCTCGCACCCGATGGAACCTATAATGTCAGCTACCTGAAACGGTATCTTCCTGGAGAAGAGGTGACGCTCGTCTGTGTTGCGGAACGGGAGCAGGGTATTGTATCACGGGACGATCTGACATTTGATGATATCACGAGGGTTCCGTTCATCAATCGGCAGAAAGGATCAGGCACCCGGATGCTCCTTGACCATCTCCTGAAGGAGCGTGATATCGATCCCCGTGCGATCACAGGGTATGATCGCGAGATGACGACCCATCTTGCCGTAGCCCTCGCTGTGAAGAGCGGGGAGGCTGATGCAGGTCTCTGTGTGGCATCTGCTGCAAAGACGACGGGGCTATCGTTTGTGCCGATAGGCACCGAGCGGTATGAGCTTGGGATCATGACCGAAGATCTCTCTGATCCCAGGATCAGATCCCTCCTTGATCTCATCGAGTCGGATCAATTCAAAACACTCCTCACCGGGATGGGTGGATACCGGACAGAAGTGACCGGTATGCGGCAGACCCTCTCCCTCTAATTCATATCTTTTAACTCAAGCACCGTCAGGATATCCGTCCGTGTGACGATACCGACGATCGTTCCTTCTTCAACAACAGGTATTCTCCCGATATTCTGCATTGACATGATCCGGAGTGCTTCGGTCACCGAGGCGGATGGTTGGAGGGTGGTGACCGGTTGTCTGCTCATCACATCCTTCACCTGCATCGCATCACGGTCGATCTCACTAGTCCGGTGAATATCGGCAAGTGTGATGATCCCAACCAGAAGACCCCGGTCAAGCACCGGAAACCCGAGATGTTTCGTTGCGTACATCATCCTGACGATCTCTGGAAGTGTTGTCGAGGGGGAGACGGTCAGGACTTCTGTTGACATGATCTCGCCTACCGTGACATCCTGAAGGAGGAAGCTTGTTGTCACCATTGATGACTCCTGGTTTGCCCCAACATAGATGAAGAAGGCGATGATGATCAAGATGAAGTTGAAGGAGAAGAGCCCGACGATACCAAAGAGGATAGCAAACCCCTTTCCGATATCCGATGCGATCCGTGTTGCGCGATGAAGCGGCATCCGGGTGGCGAGCCATGCACGGAGGACGCGCCCTCCATCCATCGGAAATGCCGGGAGGAGATTGAACCCGAAGAGGAGTATATTGAGGATGGCGAGATAGCCGAATCCATAGATGAGGACACCTGCAACTGCTGCGACATCCACGAATGCATTGACGGCATAGACCATGACCCAGCTGAGTATTCCAAGGCCGAGGCTGGTTATAGGCCCTGCAAGAGCCATCGGAAGCTCCACCTTCGGATCAGGGAGTGTCTCCTCCATTGAGGCGACTCCCCCAAAGATGATCAGGGTGATCGAATTAATCCTGATTCCTTTTGACCGCGCCACGAGTGAATGGGCGAGTTCGTGGATGAATACGCAGAAGAAGAGGGTGAGTGCAACGACTGCCCCAAGGATATAGGGGACAAAACCGCTCCTGATGATCGTCTCGTCGATAGGAATGGAAAAGATTCCTTCGATCAACTCAACCGTAAGGTGAATCTGACTGCCGATGATCCATGCAAAGAGTGGGATCACCAGAAGGAATGTAATATGAAGGCGAACAGGTATTCCAAAAATCTTTCCTATCTCAAGTGATCCGGCCATGCAAAGGATTATCTTTTTTTAGTATTTAGTCTATATCTTGAACTGATACGTATGAAGTGGCAGATCTCAGAGCTCTTTGGTATGAGCGTCTATACCGACAAAGCCGTGTTCATCGGTAATGTCGAAGATGTCGTCATCGATATCGACAATAAAAAGATGGCATCGCTTGCTGTTACGAACATAAATCCTGATATTATTGACTTAAAAGCTTTCAAGGGTGTTAAGATCCCGTATCGCCTGATTAAGGAGGTTTCTGATATCGTTCTCATCCGGCATATCCCCGGGGCATTCAAGACGTCTGCCGCACGGGAACTTGTAGAATGAAAGACCGGGAGATCTTCTCTGCACTTCGGACGACATCCCCCTGTTTCATCAGGCTTGACGGGAGATCATTTCGTACCGCAGCTTCGGCTTTATCCCTTGAAAAGCCGTTTGATGGACGTCTCTCTACTGCTTTTGAGCAGGTATCCTCTCTCCTGCTCAGGGAGAGCGGACTTGCTCCGGTGTGTGCATATACCTTCTCAGATGAGATCAGTCTCTTCTTCAATCGACTCCCTTTTGAGGGTCGGGTTGAGAAGCTTGACTCAGTAACGGCCTCTTTTGCTTCAAGTGCCCTGACGCTGGCCCTCTCTATTGAGGTTCCGGTGTCGTTTGACGCGCGGATAATCCCTGTTGACCAACTAACTGCTGTTGAGTACCTTATCTGGCGGCAGAAGGAGGCCTGGAGAAACCATAACAACGCATACTGCCAGTCGGCTCTCATGAGCGACGGGTACACTTCGTCGAAGGCGCAGGAGAAGCTTCATGGTATGAATACCGCTACCATGCACGATCTGATGCATGAACGGGGCGTTAATCTGGCCATGACTCCGGCGTGGCAGAGACGGGGTGTGGTCATCTGCCGAAGAAGTGAAGTATGTACTGGTTTTAATCCACTGAAGAAAGAGGTTGTCGAGACGGCCCGCACCCGTATCGTAGCAGATAGAAACCCCCCGATCTTCAATACAGGGGAGGGGAGGGAGTACCTCTCCTTACTGCTCTTTTGATCGAAACAGACCTATCCATACCGGGACACCTTCGATATCCCAGTCTGATGAGAGTCCGAAGTCCAAAACATCCACTCTCTTTTCTCCCTCGAAAACGAGTGATGATGCTCTGATCTCGCCTGCAATCCAGTTGTTTGACCCGCCCAGAAGGTTTCTGATCCTGTCATCTCCGATGAAGACGGTTGCCTGGATCTGGTCGTCCACTGAGAGGTCCATCTGCTTACGCATCTCCTGAACACGCCGGATCACTTCACGTGCATATCCTTCCGCTTCAAGTTCATCGGTCAGGGTGACATCAATGTACACCGTTGCATCGGGCATCCGGGCCGAGTAGATGTTCTCCGGAAGCTTCTCGGTAAACGTTACATGTTCCTGGGTGATCTCAATATCACGATCTCCGACCCGGATGGTTGCGGTACCATTGCTTCCGATGCTTGACCGGAGAAGAGTGCCATCTGCCTCCTCAATTGCCCGCTTGACAAGTATCCCCTCTTTTCCAAATACGGGTCCGATCTTCTTCATCTGGGGCTCTGCGGTCCAGAGGATCCGATCCCAGATGCCGGTGACAACACGCACATCACGGCTGTTTGCCCGTGCTTTACAGAGTGGAAGGAGAGAGGTTACTGCATCTTTTACCAGATCGCTCTCTGTTGCGACGACGACCTCGCCGATTGGCCAGCGGAGTTTCCTCTTCCCTGCCTGTCTTGCATTTGCCACCGCTTCGTCAAATGACTGGACGACCGCCATCGCATCTTCGATAGATCCGTTGATCAGATCGGTGTCCGCACTATTCCAGTCGAGCATATGGACACTCTTTCTATCCCCCGACAGCCTGAGGTTCTGATACATCTCTTCTGCGAGATGGGGGATGAATGGGGAGGAGACGCGGACAAGTGTGCGCATCACATAGTACATCGTCTCATACGCCTGCTGTTTGCTCACAGACTCCTCTTCAAGCCACATCCTCTGCCTCACAAGCTGGACATACCAGCGGGACAGGTCATCTAAGATAAAGGTCTGGAGCCGTCTGGTTGCCCGGTGAATCTGGTATTCACCCATCGCATCCTCGATCTCAGTAACAAGCGAGTTTACCCTTGATATGAGCCACTGATCCTCAAATGAACCGCTTAGAGCAATTTCTGATGCAATTGCCGGATCATATGCCCCGTCTGCATCTGCTCTGGGTGAGAACCGATCAAGTCGCATGTATGGCAGCGGGAACCGATAGACGTTCCAGAGGATGTTCAATGCGCGGTGGACTGTCTTCACTCCGTCCCAGTTGAACTTCAGATCGTCCCATGGGGCGCTTGCTGAAAGAATGTAGAGTCTGAGGATGTCGACGCCGAACTTTTCGATCACTTCTTCAGGGGTGACCACATTTCCGAGGCTTTTGGACATCTTCTTCCCCTGTGCATCGAGTGCAAAGCCATGCATCAGCACATTGCGGTATGGTGCCTGGCCAAAGGCGATCGTTGAGAGGCCAAGCTGTGAATAGAACCAGCCTCGTGTCTGGTCCTGCCCTTCGGTGATGAAGTCGGCCGGCCAGAGGTTATTGAATGCCTCCTCTTCTCCCGGATAGCTCAGGGTTGCCCATGATGCAACACCCGAGTCAAACCAGACATCGAAGATATCTTCCACCCTCTTCATTGTGCCTCCGCAGGTGCAGGGGATGGTGATCTCATCGACCATCGGCCGGTGGGGGTCGTCAATCTTTCTTCCTGAGAGTTCTTCGAGCTCGGAGAATCTGCCGATGACGCGGTAGGTGTCACAGGATGGGCAGACCCAGACCGGGATCGGAATGCCCCAGTATCGCTGACGGGAGATGCACCAGTCGCGTGCACCCTCAATCCAGTCATGGAATCGTGCGCTTCCGGCCCAGTCAGGATACCATGTTACCTCGTCCTTAATCGAAGCGAGCATCTTCTCCTTCGCATCGCTTGCTTTGATGAACCATTGTGAGGTGGCACGGAAGATGTTTGGTGTCTTGCACCGCCAGCAGTGGCCATACCGGTGTGTCAGTCTCCTCTCGGCAAGGAGTGCAGATCCGAGTGCGAGGGTCACCTTTTTGTTCGTCTCCGGATCTTTGACTGCAAGACCTGCAAAGACTCCCGCATCCTCGGTGAACCGTCCTGTTCCATCAACAGGACAGACGATCAAAAGCTTCTCCTTCATTCCGAGGACATAATCGTCCCACCCATGGCCGGGTGCGATATGGACCATACCGGTATTCTCCATCGCAACAAAATCAGCTGCAACGACCCGGTGAGGGATTGCCGCCTGCATCGGAACAGATGAGATGAGAGGGGATTCATATTCGGTTCCGACAAGCTCTGATCCGGTCTTTCTGGAAAGAATCTCAAAATCCTGGTACCTCCCGGCTTTCAGAACGCTCTCGACGAGATCTTCTGCAATCCAGAGGGTCTCTGCTATTCCTTCCCGAAGTGCGCGGACCTGTGCATAGGTGAAGTCAATGGCGACTGCGACTGCGACATTTGCCGGAAGTGTCCAGGGTGTTGTCGTCCAGATGACGAGATATTCATTATCTGCATCTTTTATCGGGAATTTTACAAAGATCGACGGATCGGTCTCATCCCAGTATTCAACCTCGGCATCCGCAATTGCCGTCTCACATCGCGGGCACCAGTTGACGACACGGAATCCCCTCTCAAGCATTCCCTTTTCTTCGACACGCTTGAGGGTGAACCATGCCGCCTCAATGTAGTCGTTTGAGATCGTCTGGTATGGGTTCTCAAAATCGAGCCAGACACCGAGATTTGAGAACTGCCGGCTCATGATCTCTTTGTGGGTGACAGCAAATGTCCGGCATTTATCCACAAAGGTCTTGATCCCATATGTCTCGATATCCTTCTTTGAGGTAAAGCCGAGTTCGTTCTCAACCCTCACCTCAATCGGAAGGCCATGCATGTCATACCCTGCGCGATCGATGACATGGCGGCCGTGCATCCGGTGGTACCGGAGAATTGAGTCTTTTAAGATCTTATTCCATGCCGTACCGAGATGGATATACCCGGTGGTGTATGGGGGCCCGTCGACGAAGAAGAATGGTTTACCGTTTTTTCTGAGTTCCTGTACGCTTTTATAGGTATCTTCAGCACGCCAGAATGCACGTGCCTCATCCTCAACCCTCTGTGGGGTATAACTGCTGGTTACTTCTTCCACCTGGATCCCTTCCGTCTCCTGTATTCTTATATGTAAGGCGGAGTCAGACAAAGGGTTTTCCAAACGACTACCGATCGATTGGTATATTATTCCTCCGTCTCCGGTTAAGGTATACCCGGAGAGGTTTTGAATGGAGTATGCAATACGCCCGTATATCCCGGATGATTACCCGCATATCTGTAGGATTGACAGAGAACTCTTCGGAGATTATGGGTATTCTCCCATCTTCCTTCGTCAGGCAGGTGAAATATTTTCATCAACATTCTCTGTGGCAGTTGATGGAGAAGAACGGATCGGCTATATCATCGGTGCGCAGGAGATTGATTCCCCAGAAGATGCCTGGATTCTGAGAATCGGTGTTACGGGTGATTGGCAGGGAAAAGGAGTCGGGGCATCGCTTATCGAGCCTCTCCTGTCGCTCTTTCAAAAGAGAGGTGTTGCAAGGATTAGAATAGCTGTCTCAAAACGCCATTCGCCTGTTACAGATCTCCTCATATCAAAGGGATTTTCCATATTGTCGTATGAAAAAGCATACTACTATCCGGATTTTGATCGGATGATTATGGTGCTGTACCTATCCTCCGGTTTATGATGTATTTGTACATCTCCATGACAATGAGGATGCTTGAAGAGAGGGCGATCACCAGGACCCATTCTCCTGCCGAGACCGGTGCGATGCCAAGTGACTGCTGGAAGAAGGGGATGTACATTGCACCTGTATGGATTACCTGGGCGCCGATGATGCCTGCGACGAGATAGAGGTTTGTCCGAAGCGGTATTCTGAAGAAGGACCGGACCTCGGATCTACAGTTTAAGACATGGAAGTTCTCAAGCATCACCATAAGAAGGACGATCAGATTCCGCGCCTCCGCTTCAGAATACTCGTTTCCAAGGAGCCAGTACCAGGCAAAGAGGGCGATTCCACCCATGGTGAGACCTGCAATGACGATCTGTCTCATCATCATGGTGTTAAAGATCCCTTCATCCGGGCTTCTGGGAGGCAGCTTCATCGCACCCGGTTCACCTGGTTCAAAGGCGAGGGCGACACCCTTGATACCGTTTGTCACAAGGTTCAGCCAGAGGAGCTGGGCTGCGATGAGGGGGAGGGGCAGTCCGATGAGCAGGGCTGCAATGAAAAGGAAGACCTCGGCAAATCCGGTTGATACGAGGAGATAGGTGACTTTTCTGATGTTATCATAGGCAAATCTTCCTTCTTCAATCCCGGAGACGATGGATGAGAATGAATCGTCTGTGATGATCATCGATGCGGTGTCTTTGGCAACATCTGTACCTGATCCCATTGCAATCCCGATATTGGCAGATCGAAGGGCGGGGGCGTCGTTAACGCCATCGCCGGTGACAGCGACGAAAGCTCCCGACTGTTTGAGTGCATCGACGATCTGGAGTTTCTGTCCGGGGCTTACCCGTGCAAAGACATGTTTCTTTGTGATGGCATCCAGAAACTCCGGGCTGTCCGGTTCATCTCTTAATGCAGAGAGTTCACTCCCGGTGATGATGTCCTGATCCCCTGCTGCAATCCCCAGCTGCTCTGCGATTGCCTGGGCAGTCGCTGGATGGTCTCCTGTGATCATCACAACATCGACACCGGCATCCCTGCATTCCTTGATCGCATCATAGACTTCAGGCCTGATCGGGTCGATGAAGCCGACGAGACCATAGAGCTCAAGCGGCGATGGCGGCCCACCTTTGACCTTCTCCGGATCAGATCTGCCGCCTGCGACTGCAATGACGCGATACCCTCTGCCTGTCAGGTTCTTCATCTGCTCCCCGATACGTTCGGGGTCGATTCCAACACTCCCTTCTGGTGTGAGCATGGTGGTGCAGCCGGGCAGAATAACCTCAACTGCGCCCTTGACCGCGATCCTTCGTTCCTCCCCCTCCTGATACCAGCGTGTTGCAAACCGGTTCTCCGAGTCAAAGGGGATCTCAGCGAGTGTGGTGATCCCCGCACGAACCGCCTGTGGTATCAGACCGGCTTTGTACCCAAGCGCGAGGAGGGCAATATCCATTGCATCGCCATGATGGAGCCATCTCCCTCCTTCCCTCTCCGAAAGGTCTCCTTCATTGGTGATGACTGCGGTCTTCACAAGCATCCGGAGCATGAGATCATCGGATGCGTTCTGCCCGTCAACAGATCTGATTTCGCCAACACCGGAATATCCCTCTCCTGATACGGCAAACCCGCGTCCGTCCGGGAGGGTGATCGATCTGACCGTCTGCTGGTTGACGGTCAGTGTTCCGGTCTTGTCGCTTGCTATGACCGTACAGCTCCCAAGACTCTCTACCGCTGACAGATGCCTGACGATAACATGCCGCTCTGCCATCCTTCCGGTTGCTATTGCAAGGGCGACGGTGAGGGCAACAGGGAGGCCTTCAGGGATTGCCGAGACGGCGAGGGCAATTGCCAGGAAGAAGACCTCGCGGGGCGGCTCACCCTGCATTAGGACGACTGCTGCGAGGAACGCAGATGCCAGGAGGACGGCGATACTGATCTTCTTTGCAAACTCTTCCATCCTGATGATGATCGGCGGCTTTCCCATCGCTGTACTGCTGACAGATGCGGCAATCTTTCCAATCTCAGTCTTTACCCCGGTGGCAGTGACGATTCCAATGCCCCTGCCGGACATGACGGTTGTGCCGGCATATCCCATATTGCTCCGGTCAGCAACCTCGGTCTCTTCCGGGAGGACGTTCGTCTTCTTCTTTGCAGCATCAGACTCTCCGGTAAGGAGTGACTCGTCGATTGCAAGCGAGGAGGCAGAGATGATCCTGATGTCAGCAGGCACCTTACTCCCCGATTCCAGCAGTACGATGTCTCCTGGTACGAGTTCTTCTGCTGCAATCCTCTCTTCTCTTCCCCCTCTCTTCACACGGGCATAGATCTTCAGCATTCGCTGAAGGGCTGCCGCACTCTGTTCTGCTTTCCATTCCTGAACTGATCCGATCCCCGAGTTAAGAAAAATAACGAGAAATATGAAGAGTGCGTCGGTCCAATCCTCAAATGCGATGGAGAGTACCCCTGCTGCAAGGAGGATGTAGATAAGGGGGCTTTTGAACTGCCTGAGGAAGATGACGGCTGCTCCGGTGGATTTTCTCTGAGGGAGGGAGTTTCTTCCATAGAGAAGAGATCGATTGATCGCCTCCTCTTCAGAGAGACCTTCGTCCTGTGTGTTGAGCCTGAGGCGGATCTCATTGATCCTGAGTGCATGCCAGATTTCAGAGATCCCTTCGTTCTCTTTCTCAGGCGCCATATGATCCTCTATTTACCGGGGATCTTATCCGTGTTGTGATCAGGTGAAGGTTATCAGGTGATCGACTGCTGTTCCGCCTGTGACCTTCTGCCATGCTGCCTGGTCTTTGAATGGCCGACGGGCCAGAATCGTAGTGACCGTCTTCTTCCCGACCCCGGGCATGACTTTCAGAGCCGATCCGGGGAGCCGGTTAATCGAAATCGGATGAGGCAGGGCAGTCACCGACCTGCTCCCATATCCAACGACGGCACCGTCGATGAGAGTGCCTCTCTCAAGAGTAATGGGCAGTCCGATCAGGATCGGATATGTCCCCATCTGCCGGGCAAATGATGTGCCAGCAGAAATTTCAACGACTGCACTTCTGAAAATAGTGCCGACCGGGAAGACGCGGGAGAGCATCACCGGATCAAATGACTTCCGTGTCCATTCCTTGAATGTTTTAAACGCGCTATGGTGGTGGCCAAGGGTATTCTCCTCAAATGCCCGTGTCCCGTCAAACGGCATCAGCTGACGTATATTCACCCTTCGGACTGCCAGATCGCCTGCGATAAGTTCCTCCAGAAAGGCACGGTTCAATCGGTATGTCTCTTCTGTCTCACCCGCAAGCCCGCATACGAAGTTCAGGCCGGGAAGGAGGTGAGGCACCCCATCTTCATCTCTGGTTCCTCCAACCTCATTGACGATCCTGATCGCATCCATCACCTCTTCTGCTGATGCTTTGAGATTATTTGCAGCAATAACTGCGGGATCCGCAGTCTCCATTCCAAACGCGGCGATATCGCCCGGGGTATGGTTATCGACTATCGCCTTCAGTGCCTCCCTGGATGCCTCAGGATGCCGCGCAATCGTCCCCGGATTCATATTGTCGATATGCAGGGTGAGGAGATCAGGTGCGGCCCGTCGAATAGCGGTGAAGAGGGATCGTATCTTCTCAGGATCAGGGCAGGGATACTCTCCCCCGGAACTTCCATATGCAAGGAGATCGGGCTGCCGTCCGATCCGGAAATGGCGTGCCCCGCTGGCTGTGAGGGCAGCTACCTCAGTCTCGATCATCGGGATCGAACGGTATCTTGGTTTTCCATAGAATGGCTCTGTGCAGAATGAACAACCTCCGGTGACAGAACGGGCACATCCCTTCGCCGTCTCAAGTTCGAGGATGATATGAGGGAAAAGGGGATGGTCAGAAATGATCCCCGCACCAAGGACACTCCAGCGCTGGCTCTCTTCATACTTCTCTTCACCACGGGGCTCTTCGCCTTGCAGGAATCTGTGAAGTGCTGTTGCCGGATCTCCAATCATGAGTGCAGTATATCCGCTCATCGGCTCTTTGATCGCTCTTCTCCCTCCCCCCGGTGAGATGCCGTAGGCGACAGGACCGCCGAGGAGGACGCAGCCACTCTCAAAGAGTGAACCGATCTGCCGGAGTTCTGATAGTGTTGCAGGTGTTCCTGCGAGGTACTTTCCCGGAACCGTCTGACCTGCAATAACTATGACAAGAGGGGTCTTCCTGAGCTGGTGGAGTTCCTGTGGTGCGGATCGGATCTGATCGATCGTCCTGTACTGCACGCGGTACCCTGCTTCGAAGAGGACTCCGGCGACCGTCCGGATGTATGGGGAGATGTACGGCGGAACACCAAGGCATGCCGGTTCGTCAACATATCCGTCTATAAGCAGTGCTTCAAAGGTCATAACCGAGCATACCGAGCAGCTTGCGTGCCCAGAAAAGTTTTCCTTTCTTCATCGGATCAACAGATGGATCGGAGAGATCAAAGCCGATCAGGATCACCCGCTCTGCCTGAAGAGCCTCTGCGGTAAAGACTGCACGGTCACCGTCAGTGAATCCGCCGAAGTTATGGATCTGCGGAAGGGGCAAACTCTGTGTTGTTCCAATGATCGGCCCTCTGAATTTCGGCACCCATCGTCTGAGGAGCGGTATGTTGTCGCCATGTGCATGGACGACGATGATGGTGCCCTGTTCATTCATCGTGATGAATGAATCCTCTGCACCGTCGAGATCGGTGAATATGGCATCCGGTAGTATCCCCTTTTTATACAGAAGGAGGGATGCCGCATCTGCTGCGATGACGACACCTTCGATCCGGTTCAGTTCGGATGAAAGTGTGGGTGCATTTCCGGCAACGGTCACGACTTTACCGCAGATGCGGTCTTTGAGTAAACCGATATCGTCACTTTTAAGAATCTCTGAAAGAACCTTCGCCGCCTCTTCGTCAGCAGAGCGGTCAAAGCCGAAGTAATCAAGAATTTCCCGGTAATGAGGTTCCCATTCTTCAAACCTCATTCTTATCTCCATTGTCCTCAATACCAACAATCTTGGTGAACCGGTTCAGGATCGGATCGATGATCATCCCGAGGAGCTCTTCTTTGTCACGGACAAGTGAGAAGTAGTTTAATGGTATCGATGCCGCGGCCATTGTTCCATGACCTCCTGCATCTCCAAACTCGCCAAATGCCTCTTTAAGGACGTTTCCGATATGCACTCTGATATCTTTGTTCCTGGCGGAGATGATGATCAATGAATCGGTGATGCCGTATACGAGCGAGGTTGTTACACCTTCGAGGTTCAGCAGCATATCTGCTGCCTGAGGGATCGCATCACGGTTCCTGATGAAACCGACATTGGAGAAGAGATATCCGTTCTTAATCTTGCGGCTCTGAATGGCGTTTCCCATCACCTCAAGCGTCTCCTGTGAAAAGGACGGAGACATGATCTTATCGAGAAGATCCGAATCTGAAAGGGGAAGGAGGTACGCAGCATTATAGAGGTCGTTTGGTGTTACATTTCTCCGGAACTCGCGGGTGTCTGCGCGTATTCCATAGTAGAGGGCTGTTGCGATCTTTGAGTCGACATTAATGTCGAGCTCCTGGAGGTACTGGGCGAATATGCTCGCTGTCGCACCGCTATCCGGGCGAATATCGATAAAATCAGGTTTATTCTGCCGTTCCACTCCTTCTGTGCTGTGATGGTCGATGATGATGTTGATCTTCAGTGACGGATCGAGGTCATTGTTGATTCCCGGAGCCACTGCGTCAACGAGGGCGAGATGGCTGCATTCTGCAAGTTTCTCACTGGTTAACCTCTCCATCTGGATATCGAGGAGGTTGACAAAGGCCCGGTTCTCCTGATGACCGACATTCCCCTCGTACATAATACGGCAGGTAAGCTGTCCTTTCGTTGCATTCTGGCCAATCGCACAGAGTGCCATGGCGCTTGAGATTGCATCCGGGTCAGGGTTTTTATGCGTGATTATGCCGAGTGTGCCGGTCCAGCTTTCCATAAGATCATAGAGCCGCTGCGCACTGCGTGCGGCGATCAGGGTCTTCATATGATGGACGGCAGATTTTGCGACAACCTGCTGAGGGTAGAGGACGACATCTGCTCCGGCCTCCACCAGCTTATCGACCGAGAAGAGGTCAACTGCACGCGCAATACAGAACGCATGTGGGTGAACCTTTTTGGTCAGTGCAACAGCACTCAGGTTTGCCTCTTTGTTACTCGATAATATAAAGACGATCTCAGGAATGGGGAGGTCTGAAAAGAGATTCGGATCAGATATGTCGTGTGCAATTGCCTGATATTTATGATCTTTCAGATCTTCGACCCGCTTCTCATCTGAGTCGACAACGACGATGTTATCTGTCTCTTTGAGTAGTTCTTCGATGACATTGTAGCCGATGCTCCCGCACCCAAATACCATATATCGAACCTTGGGTTTTGGGTCAGCTTTGCCTCCATCAGCCATGCATACAATATAGTCTCTTCAGGATAATAATGATGTTCCGGGGAAGAAATGCTAACAAATATATAGTCCTGGCATCAACTTAATTAGGTCAAAAGCGTGGGCCTGTGGCTTAGTCAGGCATAGCGACGGACTCTTAATCCGTAGGTCAGGGGTTCAAATCCCTTCAGGCCCGCTTTCTTCTTTTGCTGAACTTGAATTGTTATTGTACTATCGATTTTATGCGTTCTGAGCGCAATTTCCAGATATAACCTAAGTTTAATCATCTTCATACCGCCATCAGCATCTCTTCAAGTGTTGGATACCGCGATTCAATTCGTTCGATATCACCGCCGGAGGCTGCAATGTGTGCCGTAATCCGGTTAAGCTCATCGATATTTTTTGCCTTTGCCAGATATGCCCCATTATCTGCTGAGTACTCAACCATTACCCTGAGCGCTTCCTGCTCACGAATCTGGAAATGAATGTAGTATGTCAGTGATCCGAACCGCTCCCTCAGTTCGTCCATGGTGCCGAAGGCGACCTTCTCACCGCCTGAAAGGATCATCACCAGATCTGAGATCTCCTCCACCTGAAAGAGGTTGTGTGCCGAGAGGATGATCGTCTTGCCTTCGCGTCTGAGATCCTTGAGGTATCCGGTGATGAACCGTGACGTCATCGGATCAAGACCTGAGGTTGCCTCATCATAGACCAGAATCTTTGGGTCGTGGAGGAGTGACCGGGCAATTGCAACCTTCCTGCGCATCCCTTTTGAGAGCTCCCCGATCTTCTTCCCTTCATTCGTGAGGTTCAGTGAATTGAGGAGCTCCTCTGATCGCCTCCTGGTATCCATCCGTGACATTCCATAGATATCTCCAAAGAAGGTCAGGTAGGAAGAGATTGTCATCGTATCGTACAGACGGGACTCCTCAGGGAGATACCCAAGCCTCTCTTTCAACGCATTCGGGTCCTGTACAACATCGATCCCGTCAATGATGAGTGTCCCTGATGTCGGGGTGAGAAGACCGGCCATCATCTTCAGAAGCGTCGTCTTTCCTGCCCCATTATGGCCGATGATCCCGAATATCCCGGTATCTTCGATCTCAAAATCGACTCCCTTCAGTGCGATGAACCCATCAAACTCTTTCCTGATGTTCCGGGCATGGATCATATTAAAACGAAATCGCCCCGAGATGAGATAAAGGTTCTCTGGCAGGTTGATAAAGGAAAGACAACTCCAATTTACCACCATGGCAGCGTCAAGAGTCTTTTATAGAAGGAAAATCTTATCTACGGTTGCATGGGAATGAGCACACTCAGGCAGATCTCAGTGATAGCCCGGTGGGAGCTCCTGCGTACCCTCTCTACAATGGGTCGTGGAGTTCTGCCTGCAGCGATAGTGCTCTTCGTCTTCCTTGTTGCGGCATCGGGTCTGGCAGCAGAGAGTGGTGTTCATCTTCAGGATGGGATCTACCGGCTTGGAACAGACAATGTCCCGGCCGGCCAGGTGATCGCAGAAGATACCAGATTCACTGTCTACCTCGATTCAGGTCAGTCGCTCTGGAATAACCGCGAATTTTATGACGTCATCATCCTCAACTCCGAGGTCTATGTGATGGATGATGAGAAAGGGCGGGCCGCGCTGACATCACTTGAACGCGTATTTGAAAGGTATACCGCCCTCATCAATGCAGAAGAGCCCGACCTGTATGCTGCTTATCCGCTCTGGATCGATCGCCGTTATGAGAAGAGTGAACTTGATTTTACTGCGACGCAGAGCGGTCAGCGGGTCTCTCCAATCCCACAGGGGCAGGCGCCCGCACCACAGGGCCCGATCGTCCCGGTTGCAACCCCTGATGGTGCTGTCCCTTATGACCCGCGGGTGCTCAGGGCAGAGATCTCCCGGTCAGCAGTGCAGGACGACTCAGTCGGAAGGTATACGCAGGTCATCGGGCAGGAGTCCGAACTCGGATCGTTTCGGACCCCGGATCAGCTTGCACCGCCACTCCCGTTTGACTCGATCATACTGATCTTCGTCTTCATCTTCCCCTTATACTTCACATCACAGTTCTACATGATGAGTATAATGAACGAACGGATCGAACGGAGGGGTGAGATCCTCCTCTCGGTTCCCTATCATCCGTCTGCGATCATCATCGGAAAGGCGCTTCCCTATCTTGCCATGATGCTTCTGATCTCTCTTCTTATCATCCTGATAAGCGATCTACCCCTCATCATTATTCTCCCGCTCATCCCGGTAATCCTCTTCTTCCTCTCTGCCGCTCTTGTCATCGGTATGCTTGCCCGCAGTTTCAAGGAGCTCTCATTCCTCTCCATATTCTTCTCAACAGTTGCAACCTCGTATCTCTTCTTCCCAAGCATCTTTGCCAACGTCCATGTCGTATCCCTCATCTCCCCCCTTACCCTGATCGTTCTTGAGATTCAGGGAGATTCATTTGCACTCACCGATTACATCTATTCCACGAGCCTCTTCTTCCTGACAAGTGCCATCCTTCTCTATGCCGGATCGGTGAACTTCAATGAAGAGCGTCTCTTCTCTCTTCATCGCCTCCTCCCGCGGACGATCGAATTCATCTCAGCCGGAATATCGAAGAGGTACCCGCTCATCTCGGTCTTTACCCTGGGAGCACTCGTCATACCCTTCGTCTTCATGGTCCAGCTCCTCGGTCTCGTCCTCTTCTTCAACCTCCCGATGCCACTCTCCCTCCTCCTTCTGATCGGGTATGCAGCTGTAACCGAGGAGGTGGCAAAGTCTATTGGAATCTATGCCCTCGCAAAGATCCTTCCTGGTGGACTGACATGGCGGCTTGTCATATTCGGATCAGCCGCTACTGCGCTAGGTTTTCTCATAGGAGAAAAGCTCCTTCTCTTTGCCACCATCGCGCAGGTGACCGAATCGGTCTTTGGGAGTATCCTCTTCCTCTCCCTTCAGGTCCTCTGGATGCCTTTCCTCCTCCATGCCGGTTGTCTGCTTGTTGTAGCCGTTGCATTAAAAACCGGAGGTCTGCGCCTGTATGTTCCTGGTATCATCCTTGCTGCCATCATCCACGTACTCTATAATCTCATCGTAATCGGGGTGATTTCATTATGAAGAGCCGGAATATTGCAATTGTAGCAAAAAAAGAGCTATCGGGACTGTATGCAGAGAAGACGATCGTCTTTGCGATCCTCCTCCAGCTCTTCATCGCCCTCTTCTCCTCGTTTCTGATGGTTGGTCTCACGGCGATGTACGATCCGAATGCGATCTCCGGATATCAGGGGGTTGAATATGGGATCGGGTATGTCGGTGAAAAAGAGGGTGGCCTTTACTCGATAATCGATGACAGGCGCGACCTTGCTGCATACAGGATGGATCTCGATTCGGCGATTGCTTCACTGAAAGAGCGGCAGATTTCAGCAGTCATCTGGGTTCCTCCCACCCTTCCTGATGACGAAGGGCCGATTGTGGTGACCCTCTACACCCTTCAGAATGATATCCAGTCCTCTATTGTTGAGGTGAAGATGAAAGAGGTGCTCTTAACATTTGAAGAGGAACTCCGATCCGTTCGATCTGAGCGCCTGATGATGAATCCGATCAAACTGAACTTCCCAGACACCAGAGGGGGTTCGAACTACTTCGAGTTCGTCTTCGGCCTTCTCATTCCGCTCCTCGTCTTTATGCCTGCAATCATCTCTGCGGCGCTGATCATCGATCTCATAACCGAAGAGTATCAGTCCGGCACCCTTGAGACGCTCCTCTCCACGACTGTCACCTATTCTGAGATGCTATGGGGGAAGATCCTTGCCTGTATCTTAATTGTGCCCGTTCAGTCTGCTGCATGGCTTGCACTCCTGGCCGCAAACGGAATCGTTGTACAGCACCCGGTTGAGATCCTTCTCCATGTCATCTTCGGATCGATGATCCTGATCTTAATCGGTGCTTTCTGTGCTCTCCATTATCGTGAAAGGACGAGTGCCCAGTTCATCTTCTCAACAGCAGTCGTCGTGGTTATCATTCTTGCAATGGCTGTTCCCTACAATCCCCTCAATCTCCTTGTACGCCTTGCGGTAGGAACGATCGGCCCGCTCCACTGGATGATACTCTCTGGTATTGTTGCCCTGGCAGTGCTTTTATCGATCCTGCTCAACCGATATGCAGAACGTATTGGTCTTCTGCCGATGCGGTGATGCTGATATATTTTTATATTAGTTCCGTTATATTTTACCGAAATGAGCCAGACGATCGAGATCGACCGGGAATGTGCCTTATGCGGTATTTCAAGCAGGCAGTTCTTCCTTCTTGAGTCCGATGCACGGGGTTCTCCCGATCTTGATCTCCGACCACCCGAATCACTCCGTTCAACCATCTACTCCTGGATTCAGCATTGTCCGTCATGCGGATACTGCTCAACTGATATCGGGCATGTTTCTGAGGGGGTTGATGCTATTGTGAGGAGCCGTGGGTATCGCGCTCAACTCAATGACCCTTCCTTTCCCCTGCTGGCGAGACGGTTTCTCTGCTGGTCGTTGATCCTTAAGAGGCAGAATTATAATGTAAAAGCTGGATGGGCAAATCTCCACGCAGCATGGGTCTGCGATGATGCAGGAGACCCTCTATCTGCATCCATATGCCGCCAACAGGCATTTCATTCATTCTCCGAGGCGAAGAGATCGAATGTCAGGTTTGCAGAAGGGGACCAGATGGAAGAGACGATCCTGGCTGACCTTCTCAGAAGATCCGGCCTGTGTGATGAGGCTCTTGCGATCTGCAAGACAACTCGCTCTCCCTCCCCTGAACTAACGTATGAGCAGTATCTTGCCAGTATCCATGATCAGAACGCTCATCGACTGCATGAAGCCCGTCAGGGCACTCTGAAGCCTCTTCAATAGCGGTTCGTCAATAAATTTACTAAGGTTAATGTAAAGAAACAACGATCAAAACATAGAGCTACTGCATATCATCGGTTTTATGAATCTTACATACATATCGGAAATATTTGTCAATCTCCTTATCGTTGTCAGCATAGCTCTTCTTCTCTTCTTCATCCTGATTTCTCTTCGTATGTTAATTTCGTTATCCCATGCAAGAGATAAGCGGCGACAATCGGAGAAAAAAAAGATGGGATGTACTCTGGGCCAAATTATGGAGTGGCGCTTCAGAAGAAAAATGGGAAAGAATAGGTGAGGCTTAATATCATTGATATCCGAGCATACATGTATGAGCAGTGGGAGCAGGGGTGGCTTGAGGTCGAGAAAGGAGATCGTCTCCATTCTGAAAGACTTGAAGTCCGAGATGGCTTCACTCTTTGGGGTAACACAGCTCGGTCTGTTTACGCCTCCTATTCCCGGTGAAACCGGTGTATGTGCCATTGTTGCCTTCTCAGGTGATCGCGATATTCTTGATATGGCTAGTCTCTCACGTTTCATTGAGGGGAAGGTCGGTCAGAAGCTCCGCATCATATCGCTGATGGGGCTCCGGGATGAATTAAAACCATGCATCCTTCAGGCAGAAGAGGTTACTCAGGATGATCAACTCATCTTCCAGAGAGAGATTATCTGTTCAATCTCAGATATTGAACGATTCTGCCGGGGTATGAGATATGAAGAGTTTATAAATGATGAGAAAACCTGCCAAGCCGTCCTCTCTCTTATCATATCGATCGGACTCTTCAGTCGCTGCCTTTCTGATGAACATATGCAAAAATACCCGGCAGTTCCCTGGCATGCACTCACCGCTCTCCCGGATATGATCTCTCCCTGTTATGGTACTGACCTCAGGCTTATATGGAATCTGGTTGAAAGACGCCTCCCCTCGATCAGAAGGAGCCTTGAAGCCCTCGCTGGAATGAAAAGTACTGAGGCCCAGCAGAAACGCCGGTTCTTCTAGAAGACATAATTCATACCTTCTCTCTGCATTTCTTTATGATGGATGAGATAATCCGGGAAGACTGATTCGACGAGATCCCAGAACGGTTTCTGGTGGTTCCTCTCGATCAGGTGGCAGACCTCGTGAATGATCGTATATTCAAGGAACATGGGAGGGGCCATAGCGAGTTTGAGGTTGAGGATAATCCCATTGCAGGGTGTGCATGACCCAAACCTCCGTTTCTGGTATCCGAATCTGATATCCGGGGTGGGAACACCGATCCTTTTTGCAGCACGTTCTGCAATCTCCCCTGCGATCGGGAGGATTGCAGAGAAGTATGCGTCCACCACAGCTGTTCTGACACGCTCAATGAAAATATCCGGTGTCAGGCCGGGTGGGAGCCATATCAGGAGTTCATCACCTGCAATTGCCGCTGAGATAGATCCATCTGATTCGAGATGCCGAATCGAAAGCAGCCTCCCATAAAACGGGATCGTCTCCCCGTCCTGATATCGTGGGGCCTGTCTCTTCTGCATCTGATCTTTCTTTCGCTTTCGGCTATCCACAATCCAGGTTGTGATATCCCGGATGATGGAGATGGCAGTCACTTCCGGGAGGGGTGTTGGGGATCGAATCTCGATCGCCAGATCATCCCGGATACTGGTGGAGATCCGTTTTTTCCGTCGGTTGGTGATGACATAATAGGGTATCTCCTCACCATCGATCTCAATAACTCCGTTATTGAATGTCCCACTGGTATCATTTTTCTGAAAGACTGTGGCGATCCAGTCCTTATGCTCATTCAGGAACGCCTCACATGCGGGTCTGGTCATGGGAGCGGGCGTCTCAAGGTTGATCTGCGAGTATTCTTTGATGATCAGGCAGGGGTATCTCCTCCGCTTGTTGATGATCACGCTGTAGGGTACGGCTGTTTCGGCAACAAGAAAGGTTCCTCCCTGCCATCCGCCTTCCATTAAGAAAATCTCCTCACGTATCCTGTCGATATGCTTCATCAGGTATGCATGGGCGCGTTTCTGGGTGATCGGTTTTGGAGTGCTGATCGTGACCTCCCGCCCTTCTCCCACCCAAACTGCAGGGTATTTCTCTGTCTGATCGATTTTGATGGTATACCGAACCGTCATATCATCGATGATAAATGGTTCTCCCTTGAAAGGTGTTTCAACTTCCAGAGGAAGATCGATCTCGGGTGCGATCGGTCTCTGATGTTGGAATATCCAGTCTGCATGGTGGTTCAGAAACCTTCTGGCTTCAGATTCCGTGATCCTGGTCGGGGCTCTGATCTCAACGGTCCGATCCGGCAAAAGAGCAATCTTCATACCTTTCTCCTTCGATCTGATGATGATATACCGGATTTCCCTACCCCGGATTGTAACGTTCCCCTCCATCAGTATATCGTGGTTTTTTTCTGGTGATGAAATCTTCTCATTCAAAGCATTCATAGTCTTATGGGTGAAAATACTACCCAGATGAAGATCCGTGCCATCAGATGCGATACGCTCTCCACACTGCTTGAGATGGCAAAGAGTCAGCACCCGCTTGAGTTTGTTGCTCTTCTTGAAGCCGAAGATGGAATTCTATCCGGGATCAACCTGCTCCCCGGAACCAGACTTGACGAGAGTAGCGCATCCATCATCACCGATATGATCCCGCTTGGCATGACCTTCTCAGGTAGTGCTCATAGCCATCCAAACGGTGTGATATACCCATCAGATGCAGATATCGGGTTCTTCCCTCGCTTTGGAGATTGTCATCTGATCATCGGATATCCCTATGAATCAGGTGACTGGCTGGCTTTCTCACGTGATGGTTCTCCAAGGGATCTTGAGGTGGTCGAATGACGAGAGTCGTTGCCACTGGTACTTTTGATATCATCCATCCCGGTCACCTTTTCTATCTGGCCGGATCAAAAGCACTCGGTGATGAACTCTATGTGATCGTTGCCCGTGAGCATAATGTCAGGCATAAGCCGCAACCGATCATCCCCGAAGCGCAGCGGCTTGCGATGGTGCTTGGTCTAAAACCGGTCGATCATGCGGTCCTTGGTGATCTCGTTGACAAATTCCGGCCGATACGGGAGCTCAAACCCGATATCATCACGATTGGGTTTAACCAGCGGTTCACCCCGGAGACCCTTGAGGCTGAACTGAAAGCAGAAGGGATCGATATTCCGGTCATTCGGATCGGCCAGTATATGGATTGTGAACTCTGTTCATCTTCTCAGATCATCGATCGAGCGATCGAGAGGCGTGGGTATACCCTCTCCAGATCTCCTCCATCAGGAGAATGATGGTGGTGTATGAGGACAGCCTCTCTGCATGAAACTCCATCTCCTATGATGTATATCGATGCTCACGCTAAGGCGCAAAGATATGATAGGTCGGTTGCTTCTTCATTGATTAAGGCCGGGGGACTCATCACCGATCCCATAATTTCTCCTGAGGAACCGCCTCACATTCTCCGAATCGATCCATCCGTGGTCGAGGCGTTTGATAATGTCGTTGATCCGGTCTACCTGCTGAAGGATCTCCTGAGCTGTTGGATCTTCGGAGAGGAGCGAATACCCCATAATAACCTGGAGTGGGTTTCTGATATGGTCGGCAAGTATGGCAAACTGTTCAATGTTCTTATCGATCTGGAGGAATGCCTTCACCTGATCCCGTTCAAGCTCTTTCTGTTCGGTGATATCACGGATGACTGCACAGACCACCTTTTTGTATCCTTTGATTGAGATTGGGTTGATGCTTATCTCAAGGTCGATGGTTTGACCGTCCCTTCGTTCGAATACTTCTTCAATGGCCCTCCCCCTCTTCTGGAGGAGCAATCCCCCGCCGATCTCTTCAATGGTCATTGAGTGAAGTTCTTCGTCTGTGTACCTCAGAATATCACATATCTTCTCATTCGATTCGATGATCTCTCCGGTCTCTCCATTGATGATGAGGATACCCTCTGATATCTGTTGCACAAGGCTTCTGTACCGCTCCTCGGAGTCCAGAAGTGCTTCTTCAGCTCTTCTCCTCTCCACCCGGTCCTCAGCCTCTTTCAATGCACGACTCACCGAGGTGCTAAGGCGGACGAGGTTGTCTTTCATCACATAGTCATCCGCACCGCACTTCATCAGGGAGACCGCCGCCTCCTCCCCGATGGCGCCGGATACGATGATGATCGGTGTATCAAACCCCTTCTCCCGGGTGATGTCGATCACCCGATCACCTCCAAAACCCGGCATATGGTAATCTGAAAGGATTATGTCCCATGCTGAACCTTCAAGAGCTGAACGCAACCCTTCTTCTGTCCATATCCTTGTTGCATCCGGGGTGAATCCCCCCTGTCTGAGTGCACGGATAAGGAGGAGTGCATCATCCTCTGTATCTTCAGCGATAAGTACCCGAAGCATCCGATCCATCATGATATCACCTTGACTGCGGGCTCTTATTCAGGAGGAGCCAGTATGTTCCAAGCATCTGTACCGCCGAGACAAACTCTGAAAAATCGACCGGCTTTCGGATGTAGCTGTTTGCTCCAAGCTCATAGCTCCTGATGACATCTTCATCTTCAAGCGAGGTTGTCAGGATGATCACCGGAATCAGTTTTGTCGTCTCCTCCTCTCTGATCGCCTTCAGTACCTCATGGCCATTCAGTTTTGGTAGTTTCAGATCGAGGAGGATGATGGTTGGCTGGTCCTGTGTATCTCTCTCTGCAAATGAGCCTCTGGCGAAGAGGTAATCAAGTGCCTCCTCACCATCGCGGACGACTGCGATCGGATTGGCAATCCTGTTCTTCGAAAAAGCTCTGAGTGTTAAGAGCTCGTCGTCACGGTTATCTTCAACAAGCAGGATTGTTCCTTTCGTCATCACGGGTCCTCTCCTCGGGGTACTTTCTGTTTGAGCCCAGAGTGAAATAAAAGGTTGCACCCATGCCGGGCACCCCTTCGGCTCTGATTGAACCGCCATGCTTCTGGATGATACGGGAGACTGTGGCAAGGCCGATCCCGGTTCCCGAAAACTCTTCGCTCGTATGGAGTCGGGAGAAAGGGATGAAGAGTTTTCTGGCATAGGTCATATCAAAGCCAGCACCGTTATCTGAGATGATGTAGGTGGTTGTGATCCCGTCACTCCGTGATCTGAAGGTGATATCCGCCTTCTCTTTCTTGAGAGTAAATTTCCATGCGTTTCCAAAGAGATTCTCAAGAACGATCCGGATCATCCTTCGGTCAGCAGAAACAACCATGTTTTCTTCAATGGTGATGGCAACACTCCTTCCGGGGTTATTCAGTTCGATCTCAGCGACCACCTCCATAGCAAGATCAGAGAGTGAGAATGTCCCGCGACTGAGCTCGGTCCTGCTGATTCGGGAGAGAAGAAGAAGATCATCGATGAGATCTCCCATCCGCTGTGATGCGAGGCGAATCCGTTTCAGATACTGCTCTGCCTCAGCAGGGAGTGTCTCTCCAAAATCCTCCATAAGTGCAAGAGAGAAGCCATCGACTGCTCTGAGCGGGGTTCTGAGATCATGGGAGACCGAATAGGTGAAGGCTTCGAGTTCACGGTTCGCCGCTTCAAGCTCCCGTGTCCTCCGCTCGACCCTCCCCTCAAGCTCTTCATTCAACCGGAGGAGTCCATCCTCTGCCCTATGACGGAGGATGATCTGCCAGAGTGCATTTCCCAGATAGGTGATCTGCCGGATATCAAGATCAGTATATCTGCCTTTTTTTTCTGTCAGGGTGATGATCGCAACGATCTGATCCCCTTCCATTATCGGGAGATCCAACCTCTTCCCGATAGGCTGCCCGATCCACTCATCACCTCTGATGATCGACTCCCAGGGGCCGTTCTTCCCAAAAGGGGAGATTGTATAAGCCACTTCTCCCCCATTCTGATAGTAATAAATGGTGAAGAGCCGTTTATCCGGGGATATGACTCCACACATTCCGCCGCTGCTCTGTGTGATCGATACAGCGATCATAAGTGCTGAAGACAGGATGCTCTTCTCTGATGCATCCTGCATATGACTGATTCTGATGATCGCCTCAAAGAGATCACGTGTCCGGATCAGAGCCTGTTCGGCCGATCTCTGTGACGTGATGTCGCGAATGATCACAATCTGGTACTCTTCTCCTCCGAAGGTTGCCTGATGGGTGGTGATTTCGACTGAGTAGGGTGATCCGGTTGATTGATGGATCTCTTCATAGATCGCCACCTCCTCCTCTCCTCTTCTCATCTTCTCGTACATACGAGCTGTAACCTCAGAGGAGTTCTGAAATTTCGCTCCGATGAGCTCCTCCCGTCTCCCTCCCAGGATGGTGCAGGTCTCTTCATTGAGATCGACGATGGTTCCATCCCGGCTATCGAGGATCATAATGCCGACATTGATCTGGTCAAGGGTGAACCGGAACCGCTCAAGCTCAAGAAGACGGACGCGGAGCTCAGGGTAGTAACTCTTGCGAAATGAGGCTTCTCCAAACCCAAGAATCCTCTCCCGTAATGCAGACTGTTCATCATTTGAAATTTCAGAGCGCCTTCTCATAGATTTGTGTAACCTCCTCCCATGTCGGTAATCGTGGGTTTGTTACGATACAGCCATCAACAACCGCAAAGTCAGCAAGAGTCGGGATATCCCGCTTCATCACACCACGATCGCTGAGGGTTCCGGTGATCCCGACATCTTCGGCAATCTCCCCAAGCACATTGATAAGAGCTTCAACCCCCTCACGGGAAATTTCGTCTTCAGGTACTCCCAGTGTCATGGCTATCTGCTCATATCGTGATCTGGATGATTCAAAGTTATACCGAATAATATGTGGCAGGAGCAGGGAGTTCATCTCACCGTGTAGCAGATCGTAAACCCCACTGAGTGGATGGGCCATCGCATGTACCAGACCAAGACTGGCATTTGAGAAGGCAATACCCGCATGAAGGCTTCCAAGAGCCATAAACCGGGTGCCTTCTGCATCGTCTTTATTCTTGTATACACGGGGGAGAGCATCTTTAATCAGACGTATCGCCTCCAGAGCATGGAGGTCAGTGAGATGGGAACTGCCGGTTGATACGTATGCCTCAATTGCATGTGTAAGGGCATCAAAACCACAGTATGCAATGTATGATCGGGGCAGTGTAGATAACATATCCGGATCGACGAGAGAGACGTCCGGTATAATCGTTTTACTGATGATACCAAACTTCTTCTTTTTATTCCGATCAGTAATAACGGCAAATTGTGAGATGTCAGCGGAACTTCCAGCAGTTGTCGGGATACAGATGAGCGGAGGTCCCATATGGGGAATCTGGTCAACCCCTTCATAATTCCGGATCTCCCCGCCATTTGTGGATAGTATGGCAATCCCCTTTGCACAGTCCATCGAACTGCCTCCTCCGATGGCGAGGATGCCATTACAATCGTTTCTTCGATATACCTGTGCTCCTGACTCCACCTCATTGGTCCGTGGGTTTTCAGAGATCTTGCTGAAGATCGAGACTGCTATCCCCTCAGCCTCAGAGGCAGCAGCAATTTCGGCTATCCACCCCGATGCAATGACCCCCGGATCGGTTACCAGAAGAGCGTGATTTACTCCCAGATTATCTAGATACTGAACAGCCTGTCTGCGTGCCCCTTCTCCAAAGACCACCTCGGGCATCACAAACTTCCTGAGTGTAAGGGATGACATCAGCAACACCTCATGATACCTACTTACAGTAGATGCCAATAAAAGAGACGGTGTGGGATATGTGCAGTATGTATCCTGTGGGATTTTCCATTGCCGGGTGCGTACGATAAGAGATCAGTGGATCTGGTTGCCGCCTGTATGAAGGGGTGGCTTCCAGATCCGGTGCTAAGGTGTGGAACGTGCCAAATAATTGACGCGCCCGGTCTGGATGGTGTGCCCCGATGGGACATATTAGTGTGTACTTCTGTTACTAATAATACTTTTTACTAATCAGGTAATACCAATCAAAGGTGCTATCTGCCAATAAATGAAATAGTACCTGATGTACTCCCGATCTCTCACCTGCATATTCCACGGCCCTGCCGTCTTTGACGAAGGGGATGCAGATCGGATCACTCATCTGCTCAATCCCGTGAATCTTGTTGTTGCAGGAGTGATGGGGAGGACTGCCGCAGCACAGAGCGGCCTGCCGGTAACCTATGCGAATACCCCCCCATCTCTTGTCATGAATCGCATTGAAGGGGATGTTGCCCTCGTCAACCGCGGGAAGACTCCTGTTTCGGGAAGACGGTTTGGTGATATCGTTGCCTCACGTATCAGCGGTGGTCTCGTCCATATCGAATGCTCAGACGGGATCTGCTACCTCTGGAATGATGGTGATCGGGAACTAGCCGACTTTATTTCAGATAGAACAGGGTATCGGATAATTGAGCTGCAATCAACTCAGGGTGACGGACAGGAGATCCGTTTGATATGCGGATGTCTCCCGGGAGAGCCGGTCATGGTTGAAGGGATAACAATCGGGTATGCTACAGCAGAAGAGGCGGTCATCTCGGTTGTGGATGGAAGACTTGTTCCGATACGGGGGATCACCCTGAAGCCCCATGGAATCGAGAAGCTACAGGCACTCGGCTGTCCGCCGCTTGATCGTGCATGGTGCAAAAGTGGTATGGTCAGATCCATTGTCCCTCATAATCTGGTCAGGCTGGCTCCGCGTTGTGGAAGGGTTGCGGTCATCGATCATACCGCCATCGATACGTACCGGATCATCACCCCCGAAATCTGTGGAATTATTACAATCGGGGATGATACAACCGCTGTATGTGGTCATATCGGGGCTGTTGCAGGCGTCCCGATCTTTGGCATAACCGATGGAGATGCAGATGGCATCATACCGGAAGCATATGCGCCGGGTTCTGTGATCACCATTGTCACGTCCGGAACTGATGATCTGATCGGCCGTGAAATTGCGGCGTCAGTTCCGGATCAGGATGACATCAGCTGGGATACATTCGTCTCGTCTCTTCTACATCAGTTCTCAGACTGCATCCGTGTGGTGAGGGATAACCGGTGATACGGTGTGCCGAATGTAAAGGGAAAGGGCTCTGCGGCCTTCCCAAATGCCCGATTATGCAGCGTTTTTATGCACAGACGAATCTGTTACCGGTGTCTGAGTACATGGGTCCGTCCCCTTCGATCTTCATCGGCAGCGGCGGATACCCACGTGTTGTCGGAGGTCCGCTCCTCCTCCGGGATTCCGATACTCCGACAGACTGGGTGGCCAGAGGGCTTGGGATAGACGATATAGTCTCTATCCGCTCACGTACAATCAGGGGATCTCAGCCGGTTGCGTCTATTCTTGAAAAAGCACAGGAGGTGGCCCTTTCTAAGAAGCCACTTGATGTTGAGGCACGGTTTGAAAAACCGGTCCGCTTTGATCTCTCCTTTGATGGAACTGTAGCCCCCATAGGTCTTCAGGGGACACTCTCAAAAGTTGATATCCTCGATAACGCCGTGGTTGAGCCGATCGTTGATCGATACACCTCAGATACGGATGTACGGGCAACAGAGGCAGTATCTGCTCTTTTTAAAGGAGGTATTGATGTTTATCGGGTGAGTGGTCTCCTCACAGCAGGACTTCTTGGGTCAAAGAGGCGCTTTGTCCCGACCCGCTGGGCGATCACTGCTGTTGATGATATGGTCTCTCTCAATCTCAGAAAACAGGTTGAGCGATCTTCACCACTTCAGGGAGTGACTGTTCACTCAGCACTCTTGCATGGGAACAGGATTGTTGTTATCCTTGTACCTTCATCTGACTTCAGATTCGAGATGATCGAGCGGTGGCAGAAGCAATCTCTCTTCGGCGGTGCTGATGATGTGGTGGTTGTCGACTCTGAAGGTAGGAAGAAGCAGGGATATTCCCCTATCGCCGGTGCGTACTATTCTGCACGCCTTGCTGTCCTTGAAGATCTCATTGCCAGAGGACGGTCTGCACGGGCGGTTGTGATTCGTGATATCTCGGGAGATTACTGGGCGCCTCTTGGTACGTGGGTTATACGGGAGGCGACACGCGCTGCTATGAGATCTCCGGGTGTATCATGTGAAGATCTCGGATCTGCTGAAACACTGGTTACAGCTCTCCTTGGTTCATCTTTCTGGCTTCCAAAATCCGATCTCATCAGAGATATCAGGGTTCAAAGAACCTTTGCGGACTTCTTCTGATCTGAATAGAGCCGAAACAATACCTTCATTCCCTCCTGGAAAAGAGATATACTGAGTGTATGCTGTTTTCTGAGTTTGCCCTCTGGTGCGAGAAGATCGAACAGCTCTCCGGCCGCCTTGAGATGATCGATCTCATTGCAGGTATCCTGCCTGAGCTTGATGAGGAGGATCTCCCGATCTTTGTCCGATATATACGGGGATTGATCTTCCCGGACTGGAGTTCTGTTCACCTGGGTATTGGTCCAAATCTCCTCTATGATGCTGTCGCATATGTCGGTGGAAAAAAACGGAGTGATCTGGTCAGCTTTGTGAATCAGATCGGTGATGCCGGAAAAGCGGTTGAGGCGTTCCTTCTTCTGGAAAAGACACAGCAGTCTCATCTCTTCTCTTCTGAAGAGCTAACACTTGCAGATGTCCACGCCATCTTTGAACGGATGGCAGATACAGGGGGTGTGAAGTCTCAGAAAGAAAAAATGAGGAATATCCGTCTCCTCTTCCAAAATGCTTCCCCACTGGATGGGCGGTACCTCACCCGCCTGATGCTTGAGGAACTACGGATTGGTGTCGGTGAGGGGAATGTCCGGGATGCGATTGCAAAGGCTTTTTCACTCAGCCCCGATCTTATCAATCGGGCTCATCAGGTGAAGAATGATCTTGGAGAGGTGGCGCGGCTCGCAAAGTACGATCCGGATTCTTTGCAGGACGTCGTAATCGAACTCTTCAGACCGGTGAAGATGATGCTTGCCCAGGCAGGTTCCATTCAGGATATGACTGAAGGCTCCCGTCTGGTCTGTGCAGAGTACAAATACGATGGGAGCAGGTTTCAGTGCCATCTGTCAGGTGATCGTGTGGCAATCTACTCCCGCAGGCTCGAAGACCTCACTACTGCCCTTCCTGATATCGCTGAACAACTCCGAAAGGTCATCTCCGGGGACGTCATCCTGGATGGTGAGGTGATCGCTATTGAAGACGGGCGTCCCATGCCATTCCAGACGGTTCTCCGACGGATACGGAGGAAGCATGATGTGGCAGAGCATGCGGATCAGATCCGGATGATACCTTATGTCTTCGATATCCTCTATCGGGATGGTGAGAGTTTAATCGATCTTCCGCTCACGAAACGGAGGCACCATCTTGAAGCGGCGTTGACCGGCTGCATCGCACCACAGATAAGATCCGCTGATCCCAGAGAATTGGAAGATTTCTATTATTCTGCATTGGATGCCGGGCATGAAGGTATCATGCTGAAGGTTCCGGACTCTCCCTATATTCCAGGAAACAGGGGGAGACACTGGGTGAAGTGTAAACCCGAGGTTGAAACGATAGATCTTGCGGTTATCGGGGGAGAATGGGGTGAAGGGCGGCGTGCACATTACTTCGGTTCTTTCCTCCTCGCCTGCCAGGATGATCAGGGGCGCCTCCTTCCTGTGAGCCGGGTTGCAACCGGGATCAACGATGAGACCCTTGCTCTTCTCTATGATCTCTTCTCCGATCGTATCATCAGCAGATCCGGAAAAGAGGTCGGTTTTGAACCAGGTATTATCTTTGAAGTTGGATACTCCGAGATCCAGAAGAGTCCGAATTATGAATCCGGGTATACCCTCAGGTTCCCGAGATTCGTGCGAATCCGTGATGATAAGAGGATGGATGAGATCGAGACCCTGGCTATGTTTACTGAGCGGTATCTCCGCTCAGGTAGTTCTACGGATTCTCCTCTCCTGATGAGGAAATAGAT